>JANOUM010000640.1:0-4851 GCA_031416855.1 Rhodoferax sp.
GGCATCTCGGTCTACCAGGCGCGCCTGAACCTGGGCGAAACACTGGCCAAGCGCGTGGTGTCCACCGTGCCGCCGAACGAGATCGACGTGGTCATACCGATCCCCGAATCGAGCCGTCCGAGCGCCGCGCAACTGGCGCAACTGCTCGGGCTGCCGTACCGCGAAGGTTTCGTCAAGAACCGCTACGTCGGGCGCACCTTCATCATGCCGGGGCAGGCCGTGCGCAAGAAGTCGGTGCGCCAGAAACTCAACGTGATCGCGAGCGAGTTCAAGGGCCGCAATGTGCTGCTGGTCGACGACTCGATCGTGCGCGGCACCACCAGCCGCGAGATCGTCCAGATGGCGCGCGATGCAGGCGCCCGCAAGGTTTATCTGGCCAGTGCTGCGCCGCCGGTGCGCTACCCCAATGTGTATGGCATCGACATGCCCACCAGCACCGAGTTGGTCGCCCACAACCGCACCGTGGCCGAGATCCAGCAGATCATCGGCTGCGATGCGCTGATCTACCAGGAAGTCGAGGGCATGAAACGCGCCATCGGCGCCCTGAACACCCGGCTGGACGGCTTCGACGCCTCATGCTTCGACGGAGTCTACGTGACCGGCGACATCACCTCCGAGGACATCGCGCGCATGGGCGCCAGTCGTGTCGTGGCCGATGAAGCCAGCACCGAGGAAGACACGTCCCGCCTGGCACTGCCCAACCACGCAGAATCATGATCACCGACCCACGCAACCTCCACCCCGACACCCTGGCTGTGCACACTGCCCTGGAGCCCAGCCAATACGGGGAAAACTCCGAGGCGCTGTTCCTGACCAGCGGCTATGTGCAGCCCGACGCCGCCACCGCCGCGCGTCGGTTCGGCGGCGAGGAAGAGGGCTATACCTATGGCCGGCTTGGCAACCCCACGGTCAGCAGCATGGAGCTGCGCCTGGCGGCAATGGAAGGCACCGAAGCCGCCCTGGCGACGTCCACCGGCATGTCGGCGATCCTGCTGATGTGCATGGGCCTGCTCAAGACCGGCGACCACGTGGTGTGTTCGCACTCGATGTTCGGCTCCACCATCAAGCTCATCGCCGGCGAGTTCGGCAAATTCGGCGTGCAGAGCACGTTCGTCTCGCAGACCGATGTGGCGCAGTGGAAGGCCGCCATGCAGCCCAACACCCGGCTGCTGTTTGCCGAAACCCCGACCAATCCGCTCACCGATGTGTGCGACATCCGCGCACTGGCCGATATTGCCCACGAGGCTGGCGCGCTGCTGGCGGTTGACAACTGTTTCTGCACGCCGGCACTGCAAAGGCCGGTGCTGTTCGGTGCCGACCTGATCGTGCATTCCGGCACCAAATACCTGGACGGCCAGGGGCGCGTGATGGCCGGTGCCCTGTGCGGTAGTCGCAAGATCGTGCAGGAGGTGCTGTTACCGGTGATGCGAAGCGCCGGCATGACCCTGGCGCCGTTCAATGCCTGGGTGGTGCTAAAGGGGCTGGAGACGCTGGGCATCCGCATGGAGGCCCAGAGCGCCCGGGCCCTGGCCCTGGCCCATTGGCTGGAGACCCAGCCGCAGGTGGCACGGGTGTTCTATCCGGGGCTGGTCAGCCACTCCCAGCACGATCTCGCCATGGCACAGCAATCCGGTAAGGGCGGTGCAGTGCTGTCGTTCGAGCTCAAGGCCGCCGACCCCGCCGAGGCGCGCAAACGCGCTTTCCATGTGCTGGACCATTCGCGTACCATTTCCCTGTGTACCAACCTCGGCGACGTCAAGACACTGATATCGCACCCCGCCAGCACCTCGCATGGCCGGCTCACCGATGCCCAGCGCCAGGCTGCCGGTGTCAGCCAGGGGCTGGTGCGCCTGGCCGTGGGCCTGGAGCATGTGGCCGACCTGCAGGCCGATCTGGAACGGGGATTGGAGACGTTGTGAACAGCACCAGCACAGCCCGCAAGGTACGCACCCGCATTGCCCCGTCGCCCACGGGTTTCCTGCACCTGGGCACCGCGCGCACGGCACTTTTCTCTTGGGCCTTTGCGCGCCACTTCGGCGGTGACTTCATCCTGCGCATCGAAGACACCGATGTGGCGCGCTCCACACAGGAAGCGGTGGACCAGATCATCGCGGCCATGCGGTGGCTGGAACTGGGTTACGACGAAGGTCCGTTTTATCAGATGCAGCGCCTGGACCGGTACCGCTCGGTGATCTCCGGCATGCTGGCCGCAGGCAACGCCTACCACTGCTATTGCCAGCCGGCCGAGCTCGACACGATGCGCGAGGCCCAGCGTGCGCGGGGTGACAAGCCGCGTTACGACGGACGCTGGCGGCCCGAACCAGGCAAGCAGTTGCCGGCCATGCCGCCTGGCCTGCAGCCGGTGGTGCGGTTTCGCAATCCGACCGATGGCGAGGTGACCTGGAACGACCTCGTCAAGGGCCCGATCACGATTGGAAACCGCGAACTCGACGACCTCATCATCGCCCGGCCCGACGGCACACCCACCTACAACTTCTGCGTCGTGGTGGACGACTGGGACATGCAGATCAGCCATGTGATCCGCGGTGACGACCATGTGAACAACACGCCGCGCCAGATCAACATCCTGCGTGCGCTGGGCGCCGAACTGCCGCTGTACGGCCATGTGCCGATGATCCTGGGGCCAGACGGCGACAAGCTCTCCAAGCGCCACGGCGCGGTCAGTGTCATGCAGTACCAGGAAGCGGGTTACCTGCCCGAGGCGATGGTCAACTACCTGGCGCGCCTGGGCTGGAGCCACGGCGACGACGAACTCTTTGCGCGCGAAAAGCTGGTGCAATGGTTCGATGGTCAGCACCTTGCCCGCAGTCCGGCGCAATGGGATGCCGCAAAGCTCAATTGGGTCAATGCGCAATACATCAAAGCGATGGGTGACGAACCACTGGCTGTGCTGGTAGCAGAGCAGCTGCGTCGCCTGCATGCGATCCGGGTGACCGACGACCGCTTGCCTCGCATCTGCGCATTGTTCAAGGACCGCTGCGAGACCACGGTGGCGCTGGCGCAGTGGGCGGCAGGTTTCTATGCACCGGTGCATCCGTCGCCGGCCGAAGTCGACAAGCACGTAACGGCTGTGGTGGCCCCGGGCGTGCAACTGTTCGCCGCCAGACTCGCGGACTGCGCCTGGGACAAGGCTTCCATCGCCACCTGCATCAAGCAAGTGCTCGCGGACAGCGGATTGAAGATGCCGCAGGTCGCGATGGCCGTGCGGGTGCTGTTGCTCGGCACCAGCCAGACACCTTCGCTCGATGCGGTCATCGAGCTTTTTCTGAAGCACACCGTGATCGCGAGGCTCGAATCGGCCAATCTTTGAGGTTATACTTCGGGGCTCAGAAATCGACGGCACCAGGCAGTTTGCCGGGAGTCCGGAGTTCGGGGGGTATAGCTCAGCTGGGAGAGCGCTTGCATGGCATGCAAGAGGTCAGCGGTTCGATCCCGCTTACCTCCACCCCCGGTTTTTGAATGGGCTCGTGATCGAGTCCACCGTGAGCTTGTAACGGAGTTCCAAGGCTTTGACCCCATCGTCTAGAGGCCTAGGACACTACCCTTTCACGGTAGGTACCGGGGTTCGAATCCCCGTGGGGTCGCCAGCTACATCGCAAGATGCGGAAGGCGCAAGTCGTTGACGGCTTGTCTGCAAGGGCAAGTGACTTGGCTAGCAATAGCAATCGTCAGCTACCAGGAGTGGTAGTTCAGTTGGTTAGAATACCGGCCTGTCACGCCGGGGGTCGCGGGTTCGAGTCCCGTCCACTCCGCCATAAACATTGGCTCCGATGCTATATTTTAAATAGCGTTGGAATATGAATCCGGAACGGGATTGATTGTAAGTCGAGCCACGCCATCCAGACGCGAATGGCCGCTATGCAGTCAAATCTCCCCGGCGTGGTCACAAGTTCGCAATCATCCATTCACGCGGCCTTCGACCTCGGCGACGCTCGCCAGGATGGCATCAAGCGAAGGTACGTCGCCGAAGATCATGCCCTGCATTGCAACGTAATCGGCGCGCAGTGCATCGCGCATTGGCTGCGAGGGCATGAGCGTGAAGGTTCCGCGCGCTGCCGATTCCAGGCCGGGGTCGTTGCTGCCGAAGAAGAGGCGTGCATGGGTCGCGCAGTCCGCCGCAAGTGCGCGGTTCTCAAGCCATGCCGGTGATCGTTCGTTCTTCAAGAGCTGATGAACATCGTAGTAGTGGCGCGAGACGCGCTGCCCGCCATGGCGTAGCACGCCGCGCCGATCAAACCATTGCCGCAAACCGTGCAGGATGATGATCTTGTCCCAGAAGGTCCGTTCGGCTTCGACCGTGACCACGTTGGACACACGTAAATCAAGGTCGAGATCACCCGCAATGTAGGGAACGACCGAAGCGACCGTGTGCGGGTCGAGCGCTGACTTCGCGCCTGCTTCGACTTTCACCGCTGAGCGGATGTAGGCATTGGCGGGTGCCGCCGCCGGATACCAGAGCAGCAAGGTTTGGCCGTCCGCATCGTCAGGGTCCTGCTCCAACCTCATGCGGCTACCGCCAATCGCCACTGCGTGTTGCGCGAGGCGGGCTGCAAGTGGCCCGTTGGTGTAGGCCATGCAGGACTCGCGGATCGCATCGAGCCGGATACGTCTTTGCTTGCCGCTGAGGGCGTCAAGCGCCGCAACCTCGACGGCCTGGCCGATGTCTTCGCGGAACACCGTGATGTCGAGGTCTTCCGAGAACCTCGGTATGAGGCCGAAGGCCTTTGAGAGCGACGTGCCGCCTTTGAAGAGCAGGCGCGGACTTCCGGCATCCATCCCGTTGAACAAGGCATCGAGCGTCCAGCAGACCCAGAAGTCTTTCTCGACGTG
>JANOUM010000641.1:0-12975 GCA_031416855.1 Rhodoferax sp.
GCGGAACTTGCGGCGATTTGTTCCAAGCTGGGCAGAATTCCCACCAAGCAAGAGTACATGACGGACATGGGCGTGCTCACGGCTTCCAGCGCCGACATCTACAAGTACCTCAATTTCGACCAGATCGGGGAGTTCACCGACGCGGCGGCGACGGTGAAGGCAGGTACACCGGCCTGATCGTGTCCGACGCTGGGCGTTGCCCAGGTAGTCGCCGGCATGCGCACCCGCCGTGCACCGTGCCCGTCTCCTGTGCGAAGCGCGCTTGCATGGCCGCGTTGGCACCATTTCCATTGTCATTCCAGACAATCCGGCGGCAGGTGAAACATCCCCGCCAAGTGGGGTCGTGCTGAGTTGTTATGCCGCAATTGCCCTCGGCACCCTGTCCGCGGGTGGCGGATCGCTGGTGCCATCGTGGGTGTAGGTGCGACCCGAAGTGCCAGCGCAGTGCGGTGGGGTGTGGCCGGCAATATCTTGTGGGCATGGGTGCTGACCATCCCCGCCAGTGCCTTGGTCGGCGCCATCGTCTACTGGGTCAGCCTGCACATCTTCTGATCGCCTGGCCGGGAGTGGGGGCCATGAAGAACCGGAGGCGGCCTACAGTCGGCCCAGTGTGCCTGCCAAGACCTGGAACTCGAAAAAGCGCTGCATGCTGAACGCGAGCGACGCCATCAGCGCGATGGTGCCGAAGAACATGGAGAGAATCACCGCGCCGATCGTCAACCAGGTCGTATCGCCCTGTGCATTGGCCAGCCCGGCGTTCGCGTTGAATCGTGCATTCCAGCGGTGCGAGTCCGTCAATCCGTAAACGATGGCCGTCAATGCGCATGCAGTGAATGTGAAGCCCAGTAACGGGATCAGCAGCCAGCTCCACAGGTCGTCGAGTCCCCATTGGCGAGCCCGCCATATCCCGTACAGCCCGAGCAGACTTGGAACACCCAGGGCCCATGCGGTGAGGTCCCGTACGCCGTACAGATAAAAGCGGTGCACGCCAACCGGCCCGCCCAGCAACGCCAGCCAGGTAGCGATTGTCTTGTTCTTGCCGGTCATGCAACTATTGGCGCAGAGGTCGAACCCTGCCCCAGTGCGCGCTGCATCATCACCACATCCAGCCACTGGTCGAACTTCCAGCCGCAGGCTGTGATGACACCGGCGTCATCGAAGCCGACGGCCCGGTGCAGTTCGATCGATCCGGTGTTGCGCGAGTCTCCGATGACCGCAATCAATTTGCGCACTCCCGCGCGTTCTGCGGCTGCGACAAGCTCTGTCAGCAGGGCGCGACCGATACCGCTGCGGTGGGCGAGCTTTGACACATAGACCGAGTCCTCGGCGGAGAAGCGATAGGCCGGGCGGGGCTTGAACCAGTTGC
Source organism: Rhodoferax sp. (assembly GCA_031416855.1). GTDB lineage: Bacteria > Pseudomonadota > Gammaproteobacteria > Burkholderiales > Burkholderiaceae_C > CAISIP01. Next base: position 1,367 of record JANOUM010000641.1, read on the forward strand.
AATAGGCAAATCCAACGACTGCGCCGTTGGATTCCGCGACCAAGTAGGGCAGCCCACGCGAGAGCACTTCCGCGCGGCGACTCGCCATGTCCTGGGGTGTCGGCGGCTCCACCTCGAACGTCCCGGTGCCCTCGAGAACATGCTGCGCATAGATGGAGGCGATGGCAATGATGTCGGTGTCTCGGCTTGGCCTGATGATTGGCATAGGTGGACTCGCTATACTAGAAGGCTTTTCAACGTGTTACTGACCGGGTGGTCATGTTACGTGTCTCAACGCTGAAATAATGGCGGGAAGCAATTCCTGCCGCCCCCCGAAGGATAAATCATGGTCGTTATTCGACTTGCCCGTGGTGGTGCCAAAGCCCGCCCTTTTTTCAATATTGTCGTGGCCGACAAACGTACGCGGCGCGATGGCCGTTTCATCGAGCGTATTGGTTTTTACAATCCGATCGCCACGGCGAACGAAGAGAGCATTCGCATTGCCCTCGATCGTTTAACCTACTGGAAGGGCGTAGGTGCCCAAGCCTCCCCTACCGTTGAGCGCCTGATCGACCAAGCGGCCAAAAAGGCTGCCTGATTTCGTCGACCTGGAGCGTTCTCCAAGCGCCAAACGCGCCATGTTCACTGAACTCGACGAGGTCGCCCTGCCTGCGGATGCCATCGAGGTTGGGCGTGTTGGCGAAGCGTGGGGCGTCAAGGGCTGGTTCAAGGTGGTGGCGCACAGCAGCGTACCCGAGGCCCTCTTCTCGTCGAAGCGTTGGTATGTCCTGCCCGCCGATCGTGGTGCCCGGAACTTCGCCGGATCAAAATTGCTGCGGATGGTGGAAGTCAAGGAACACGGCGGCGGCGTGGTGGCAAGTGCAGCCGACATCAGTGACCGATCGACAGCAGAGCTGCTCCGTGGGGCTCGTGTTTTCATTCCGCGCTCAAGCTTTCCCAGTACCCAAGCCGATGAATATTACTGGGTCGACCTGATCGGCCTGGATGTCGTCAACCGCCAAGGTGTGGTCTTGGGGCGGATCAAGGAGCTGCTTTCAACCGCGGCTCAGGCGGTGATGGTGATGGAGTTCGAACAAGACGAAGAGCGACACGAGCGGATGATCCCGTTTGTGGCGGCCTATGTCGACGGTGTCGACCTGCCGGCGAAACGTGTCACCGTGGATTGGCAACCCGACTATTGAGCCAGCGCCGCATGCGCTTCGATGTCATCACCCTGTTTCCCGAATTGTTCGTGCCATGCCTGGCGATGGGTGTGACACGGCGGGCGTTCGAGTCAGGGCAGGTTGAAGTCCGGTTTTCCAACCCGCGAGATTTCGCCGATGGTAGTTACCGACGGGTTGACGACCGGCCATTCGGCGGTGGACCGGGCATGGTCATGATGGCGGAGCCGCTGCACCGGTGCCTGGCTCACGTCAGGTCGATGCGCAGCGACGCGCCGCCGGTGGTGCTGTTCTCGCCCCACGGCAAGCCGCTGACACATGCGATGGTCGAGCGATGGACCGCCAGTTCGGGGGCGGTTCTGCTGTGCGGGCGTTACGAGGGTATCGACCAGCGATTCGTGGACGCGGAAGTCGACGAGGAACTCAGCCTGGGAGATTTCATATTGTCGGGCGGCGAAATCGCCGCCATGGCATTGCTTGACGCGGTGGCCCGCCTGCAGCCTGGTGTCCTGACGGACGCCGACAGCCATGCGCAGGACAGCTTCAACCCGGCACTCCATGGCCTCCTGGACTGTCCGCACTACACGCAACCCCCGCTTTGGCGTGGCATGTCGATCCCGCCGGTCCTGCTTTCTGGCAATCATGCGGTGCTCGCGCGATGGCGACGTGACCAGAGTCTGACGCTGACTCGGGACCGTCGTCCCGACTTGATCGCGTCGGCACGGGCATCCGGATTCCTTTCGCGCCGGGACGAGGAGCACCTCGAAGAAGCGGTGCCACCGGTCGATGGACACAGCCCCAGCCACGCGCCATAAGGATTGGTATACTCGCGGGCTGTCTGATCCTCTGCTCGGCCGTCCCCAACCTTGTGTCTGGGGGCCCTTTGTGCCATGTCGGCGCTGGCGCGAACATGATCATCTGAGGAAATCATGAACCTGATCCAAACACTCGAACAAGAAGAAATCGTTCGACTCGGCAAGAAAATACCCGACTTTTCCCCTGGCGACACCGTCATCGTGAGTGTCAACGTCGTCGAAGGCACACGCAAGCGCGTCCAGGCCTACGAAGGTGTTGTGATTGCCAAGCGCAATCGCGGCCTCAACAGCGGCTTCATCGTGCGCAAGATATCCAGTGGTGAAGGCGTCGAGCGCACATTCCAGACCTACAGTCCCTTGATCGCCGGTATCGAGGTCAAGCGACGCGGCGACGTGCGTCGGGCCAAGCTCTACTACCTGCGCGATCGAAGCGGCAAGTCGGCACGCATCAAGGAAAAGCTGTCTGTCAAGAAGGCTGTGGCAGCCTAGTTGCGACTGGTACGAACGGACCGCCCCAGTGATTGCCGGGGTGGTTTTTTTTCGTCTTGCGCCATGTCAGCGACACATTCACCGAGCCCGTTGTCGAAGCTCCCGGGCTTCGATCCCCGTACCGTTCCGGTTGCGGGTGTGGACCACCACCTGCCTCGGATTTCACCAGACCGCCTGCAACCGCAGGCAATTCGGCAGCGTTTCCTGACCCCACCTAGTTGGGCGCCTGAATATCGCGAAGAGCCCCAATGGTGCGACCGATCCCCGGTGGCCGCGTCGGTGCTTATTCCTGTCATATTGCATGAGCGTCCGACCGTGTTGTTGACGCAGCGCACCGCCCATTTGTCCAGCCACTCGGGTCAGATCGCATTCCCGGGAGGCAAACAGGACAAGGAGGATGCGAACCTTGTCGAGACTGCCCTGCGTGAGGCCCGGGAAGAGGTGGGTCTTCAATCCAACTTTGTGCAGATTCTGGGTACGCTGCCTGTGTATGTGACCGGCTCCGCGTACATCATCACGCCAGTGGTCGGGCTCGTGCGCAGCGGCTTTTCGCTGCTGCCCAATGCGTTCGAAGTGGAAGATGTTTTCGAAGTTCCCCTGGACTTCCTGATGGACCCGGCCAATCACCGCCGGCATTCGGTAGTGGCGGAAGGGGTGCGGCGTGAATGGCTGTCGATGCCGTATGTCGACGGGCCCGACGAGCGCTTCATTTGGGGAGCAACCGCTGGCATGCTGCGCAATTTGTATCGCTTCCTCGGCGCTTGAGGTGCGGTGCCAGTCGCACTGGCGCAGCGGGGCCTTCGGCTCGTGGGCCGGTCGCACAGCCTATATCATCCGCGCATGAGTTTCGTCTCCATCCTGGTGGCCCTGTTGATCGAACAGGCGCGGCCGCTGGCACGCGGGAATGCCATACATGCTGTGTTGCGGTCCTGGGTGCGATGGGCTGGGCACAGTTTCGATGCGGGTAAGCCCCACTATGCCGCGCTGGCGTGGAGTGTTGCGGTGCTGGTGCCGACAGCGACCGTGGTGCTGGTGCATTGGGCCCTGGTGCTCGCAATCGGCTGGCCGGCTGCGGTAGTCTGGAATATTGTCGTTTTATATACCACTCTGGGTTTTCGGCAGTTCAGTCACCATTTCACCGAGATTCGTGACGCGCTGGAATCGGGCGACGAAGACCGGGCGCGCCGCCTGCTGGCTGTCTGGCAGCGGGTCGAGGTCAATGGTCTGCAGCAAAGCGAGATCGTGCGGCAAGTCATCGAGTACTCGGTGATTGCCGCGCATCGACATGTCTTTGGCGTCTTGGCCTGGTTCTGCATCTTCTCCGCCTTGGGTTTGGGGCCGGCGGGCGCCGTGCTCTATCGGCTCAGCGAGTTCGTGCCGCGGTATTGGGTCCACAAGGGCGAGGCCCTGGTGCATCCGGTCAGCGTGGCGCTGGATGCTGTTGCCAGGCGATGCTGGGGCGCGGTGGACTGGTTACCTGCGCGGATCACCGCCATTGGTTTCGCCGTGGTTGGCAGCTTCGAGGAGGCGATTGAAAATTGGCGCAATTCGGCGCAACGCGGCCTGACTGGCAACGACGGTGTGGTTCTTGCCGCGACAGCCGGGGCGATCAACATTCGCCTGGGCACTGGCGGCGACAGCGCCGCGACTGGGCTCGACCGGGACTCCCCCGCTGCGCAGGAGGCTGGCCAGGAACCCGAAGTGGGTCATTTGCGAACAGTTGTAGGCCTGGTCTGGCGCACGGTTTTGATGTGGATGATCCTGTTGGCGTTGTTGACCCTGGCGCGCCTGCTGGGTTGATCGCCATGCTTCGCACGCGGCTAGTACCTGGGCTCGGCAAGCTCCGCAAACAGCTCCTGGTAAATGTGGTAGCGGTCCGGCGATATGGCACCCATCGCCGCGTGATCTGACACTGCGGCAATCACGGCGCAGCCCGGTTCATGCAAATGGGTGCAGTTGTAGAACTTGCAACCGTCGGCATGGGCGCTCAGGTCCGGCATGTACCGGGCCAGACGCATCGCGTCGATGTGGTGAAGCCCGAACTCCTGGAATCCAGGCGAATCGATCAACGCTGTTGCCTTGTTGTTGCCGACCCAATACCAGTTGGTGCTGGTGGTGGTGTGTTTGCCGCTTCGCAAGGCGTTCGACAACTCACCTGTCAGCGCAAGTGCCTGTGGCGCAAACAGGTTGATCAGGGTGCTTTTCCCCGCGCCGGATGGCCCCAGCACCAATGTCGTCTTGTTGATCAGGAGGTCCAGCAACTCGCTGCGGGACTTTTCGGTTGTATGCCTGAGTGTCGACGGCACCACCTGGTATCCCATCGAGCGGTAGGGCGCCAGCCAATCCCAGGCGCGTTGGAACGGCACCGGCAGGTCGCTCTTGTTCAACACGATCAAGGGCCGGATGTGCTCCGCTTCGGCGGCAATCAGCGCGCGGGACAACTGCTGGCTTGAAAAGGCAGGTTCGGCGGCGATGAGGATCAGGACCTGGTCCAGGTTGGACGCGAAAGACTTGGTCCGCAGTTCGTCGCGCCGAAAAAACAGATTGCGCCTGGGCTCGATCCGTTCGATCGTCCCTTCGTCACTGGAAGCCAGCCACGCCACACGGTCCCCTACCACCCCTTGGCTCTTTTTGCCCCGCGAGTGGCACTTGACCCGCCGCCCCTGCGGCGTTTCGACCCAGAAATGGCGACCGTGGTTGGCCACGATGATGCCGTCGAACAGCTCTGCGAATTCGGTCAATCCGGCGCTCCAATGGGGGCACTCACGGCAGCAACCGGTCCACCGCGATGGCACATTCGACGTCCGTGCTGGAGATGCCGCAGACATCATGGGTGTTGAACTGCACGACACAGTGGTTGAACGAGACGGACAAATCGGGGTGGTGGTCGGCCACGTGAGCGACAAATGCCACCGCGTTGACGAAAGCCATCGTCTCGTAATAGTTGGCGAAAGAGAAGGTCTTGGTGATGGCCACGGTCGAGCCTTCGCCGCGCAGAGTCCAGCCGTCGAGTTTGGCGAGCGCCGACACGATCTCCGTGGCACTCAGTGCACGCCGCTTCGTGGTCGACCAATCGACCTTTTTGATCATGCTTGTCATCGTCTGGTCCATGGCCGTCAAAGCTGTATCGCGAGGCGCGACAGCCGCTCCGAGGCCGGTGGATGGGAGTAGTAGAACTTGACGTATAAAGGGTCGGGCGTCAAGGTGGACGCATTGTCCTCGTAGAGCTTGAGCAGGGCTGCCGAAAGGTCCTGGTGGTTGGTCTGGGCTACCGCGTAGGCATCGGCTTCGAACTCTTGCTTGCGCGAAAGCTGGGCAAACACTGGTGAAATGAAGAAGCCGAAGGCCGGTGCCGCCAACATGAACAGCAACACCGCCAACGCATCATTGGGAGCGCTTGCGACCAAGTTGGGGCGGACGCCCAGCGCGGTGTAGAACCATGCCTGCGCCGACAGCCATCCGAGCAGGCCGAACGCGCCCAGGCTGAGCGCGAACAGGGATGCAATCCGCTTGATCACATGGCGGTGCCTGAAATGCCCGAGTTCATGCGCCAGCACGGCGTCGACCTCACCCGCAGACAGCTTGGACAACAAGGTGTCGTAGAAGACAACTCGTTTCGCCGCGCCGAATCCGGTGAAGTAGGCATTCGCATGTGCGCTGCGTTTGCTCCCATCCATCACGAACAGGCCTTTGGCCGCGAAACCGCATCGCTGCATCAAGGCCGTGACGCGGCTTTTCAGTGTCTCGTCGTCCAACGGCCTGAACTTGTTGAACATCGGCGCGATGAACGTTGGGTAGACCAGCAGCAACAGCAGGTTAAAGCCGATCCAGACCGACCATGCCCACAACCACCAGCGCGGGCCGGCGGCCCCCATCAACCAAAGGACCAGCGCCAGCAAGGGGATCCCGATCACCCCACCTACCAGTGCTGACTTCAGCAAGTCCACCAACCATAGCCCGAGTCGCATCTTGTTGAATCCGAATCTTTCTTCGAGCACAAAGGTCTGGTACCACGACAAGGGCAGGTCCACCAGGCCGCTGATCACGGCAAACCCGACAACCAGAGTCAGCTGCTGGACCATTCCTGGCCCGGTAATTCCCATCGTTGCCACATTGAGGGCATCGAGCCCGCCCAGCAAGGTCCAGCCGAGCACGATTCCAGCACCCAATGCCACTTCGATCAGGCCCAGCCTGGTCTTTGCAATCGTGTAGTCGGCGGCCTTTTGGTGAGCCGACAGCGGTACCGCTTGCGCGAATTCCTGGGGCACGACCCCGCGGTGGCTGGCCACGTGGCGAACCTGGCGCGATGCCAGCCAGAACCTGACCAGGGTGCTGATCACCAGCGCCAGGGCAAAGCCGGTCGTCAGCAGAAGTTGTGGTGAGAGGGTGTTGGTCATGTCTTGTGCGACGCTGAATCGTTAACCAGCCAAGCCAGCTAGTTTAGGTGCAAAGCCGGTCTGACGGAGGCGATGGGTGACAATGACCGCATGTCCGAATCGATCATCCTGCTTCAAAAATCCGCCAAGAATCTGGTCTGGCTGGATTGCGAGATGTCCGGCCTGGAGCCCGCGCGGGAGCGCCTGCTGGAACTCGCCGTGATCGTGACCGGGCCGAACCTCGAACCCCGCATCCAAGGGCCGGTGCTGGTGATCCACCAAGCAGACGCGTTGCTCGACGCGATGGACGCATGGAACCAGGGAACGCACGGCAAGAGCGGGCTGATCGACAAGGTGCGTGCTTCGGTGATGACCGAGGTGCAGGCCGAGCAGCAGTTGCTGGATTTCGTGTCGCGTTACGTGCCCAGGAATGCGTCCCCCCTGTGCGGCAATACGATCAGCCAGGACCGGCGTTTCCTGGTCAATTACATGCCCACGCTGGAGGCCTATTTCCATTACCGCAGCCTGGATGTCAGCACCCTCAAGGAACTGGCCAAACGGTGGCGTCCAGACTTGGGTTACAAGAAAAAGCAGCAGCACACGGCCCTCGCTGACGTCCACGAGTCGATCGACGAACTGGAGTACTACCGGGCCAACTTTCTGAAAATGTCCGCGACATAGTTAGGTACAAACCCTAGTCCGTGCCATAATCGGCGGCTGCGCTGCTCACGGCATCGCATTTGTGCATCTCCCCTCACACACCGGTCCCTCCGATACTGGGTCCCTCTAGAGTGCAGCGTTCAAGCTGCGGCCAGCGACGCTGGCACAGAGTTTCGTTTGATGGTTGATGTTTTTTTGACCAAGAACGAAGCTGCCGCGGTTGGCCGCAGGCTCGTGTGAGATCCAAATCATGAACGACGCATTTGAAATGCTGGGCGAAGTTTCGTCCGCACCTACCCTTTCCAACGATGTGCCCGCCCGGGACGATAGGGCTCGACAGCCTGAATTTTCGGAACCAGCCGAAGTGCTGATTGACGAGGTTGGGCCACCCGCCGCCGCCGAGCCTTCGCTGCCCAACGGTTTTGAACGGATGGGCCTGGCCACCGAGCTGCTGCAGGCGGTGCGCGACATGGGATTTACGCAGCCTACCGCAGTGCAGGAAAAAACCATTCCGTTGGCGATGCAGGCACAGGATGCCCAGAACACCGCAGCGAAGTTCACCGATCTGATGGTCTCCAGCCAAACTGGCAGCGGCAAGACCGCGGCCTTCCTGCTGCCGGTGTTGCACACCCTGCTGCAGCAACAGGCCGATGCCACGACTCGGGAGCGTGAGGACTTCGAGCGCGCATGCGCCGAAGCTGCCGCCAAGGGCGAAGCCGCCCCCAAGCGCCCGCGTCGCAAGGACCCGACCAGCAGCCGCAACTTCAAGGCAGCGACTCCCGGTGCGCTGGTGTTGTGCCCGACTCGCGAATTGGCACAACAGGTGGCGCATGACGCCATCGATTTGGTCCGCCATTGTCGCGGTCTGCGTATTGCCAACGTGGTGGGCGGCATGCCCTACCAGTTGCAAATCGCCAAGCTGCAGAACGCCGATCTCGTGGTTGCCACGCCGGGCCGACTGCTCGACTTGCAGCGGTCGATGCAGATCAAGCTCGACCAGGTGCAGTTCCTCGTGGTTGACGAGGCCGACCGCATGCTCGACCTTGGTTTTGCCGACGACCTGGCCGAAGTGAACCAACTCACGATCGAGCGCAAGCAGACCATGATGTTCAGTGCCACGCTGGCACCGCGCATCCAGCAGTTGGCCACCCGCGTGATGCGCCAGCCGCAGCGCGTCCAGATCGACAACCCGCAGGACAAACACCAAAATATCAAGCAGGTGTTGTTCTGGGCCGACAGCGCACAACACAAACGCAAGTTGCTGGACCACTGGCTGCGCGACACCAGCATCAACCAGGCGATTGTTTTTGCCAGCACCCAGATCGAGTGTGATGGCCTGGCCAATGACCTGCAGCAGGACGGATTCAGCGCTGTCGCCTTGCACGGCGCCTTGAATCAGGGCCTGCGCAATCGCCGCCTGATGGCGCTGCGCGAGGGCCATGTGCAGATCCTCGTGGCAACCGATGTGGCGGCGCGCGGCATCGACGTTCCAACGATCACCCACGTGTTCAACTTCGGCCTGCCGATGAAGGCCGAAGACTACACCCACCGTATTGGGCGCACCGGCCGCGCCGGTCGCGATGGCCTGGCCGTGACCCTGGCCGAATTTCGCGATCGCCGCAAGATCTTCGACATCGAAGCCTACACCCGCCAGCAATTCAAGGCCGAGGTGATTCCAGGCCTGGAGCCGCAACAGCGCTTCCCGGACAGCCGCCCAGCATCCAACTTCGGTGGGCGCAACACCCGCGGTGGCTCGGAGGCTCCTTCGCGTGACCGCAAGTTCGGCCCGGCGCGTGGACGCGAGGCCGGCCCGGCAGCGCCGCGCGAGGGATTCAGCTACAAGCGCGAAGGCGGGTTCAACGACCGATTCGCCGCCCGACGAGAGCCACGCAACGAGGGTTTTACCCCGCGTCCGGATTTCGTCGCGCGCAAGCCTGGAATGGACCGACCTGACTTCGCGCAACCGCGCAAAACCCAAGCGGCAAGTGCGCCGCTCGATCCATCCAAGCGCCCGCTGAAACTGGGCCGCCCGACGCGCGCTTGACACCCCTTGCCAGCTGATACCAGCCTGCCCGTCGAAAGACGCGCAGGCTTTTTGCGCTATTGGCTGTCGGATCCGGCCGGGCAATGTCCACCGGCCGCACCCATTGTGAGCCGGCTCAACCAGTGGTCAGCGCTGCAGCGAGCCCGCACCCAGTGGCGTTCGGGCAGTGTATGTGCGACCCCACTGTCAGCATCAGGCGGCCCAACCGCGCGGTCTTGATGCGGCGCCGGATGGCAGGGCCGGTGCAGCCAGTTCGGCGCGAAGTCGGCCGTGTGTATTGCCGTCAGGCGGGCCGCCGACGTTGCGCAGCCGCTGCCATCGCCACCGCATGCCCGCGCAGGAATTCGGCGATCTGCGCGTGGCCGCGCAGGCCGCGCACCAGTACGGCTGCCTGCATGGCGTCGCGTTGGTCGCCGATGTCGCTTTGCAGCTGGCTGGCCAGGTGATTCCACCGGCGCGCGCGCCGCGTCGGCAGCAGCGGGCGCAGCATGTCGACGCCATAACGCAGGCGTTTGGCAAGGATGCGCAGCTGGTGCTGGCGTGTATCACTGTCCGGGCTGCCCCTGTGCGCGTCACGTAGCGCCCGGTGTTGCCGGCGCAGGCGCCGCAATGCCCAAGCGCGCGCCGCTGCGGCGGATGTCGGGGGCGCATCTGCCGGGGTGCCGTCGGGGGCCAGTCCCTCCAACCACTGCGTGACGCGCGTCAGTGCGTGGCCAACGGCCAGTTGGTCGATCGCCTGACGCATCGCCACGCGCGCGGCCTCGGTACGCCGTTCGAGCTGCCCGAGCATGCGTTGCCATGCACGCGCGCGTTGCGCGTCCCCGGCGACGTACGCGTCGGCCAGGCCGGGGAGCGACTGTGTGCGTGCCACGTCCAGATCGCGCACCGCACCGAGCTGCTGCAGAAATGGTGCCAGCGCCGGACGGACGTCAGGAAACGCGGTGTCCAGGATCGGCCGGAATAACCGCCGCGCAGTGCGAAAGCGGCGCCAGGCGACGCGCGCCTGGTGGACCGGTTCTGGGTCGTCGTCGCTGCGCATGCCGATCAGGTTGCTGGTGAACTGGTGCCATGCCGTGTGCAGCGCGGTGCGCGCCAGGCCAGCCGGCGCCAGCGCGCCGCGATCCGCCGCGCGGCCTGCGGGTACGGCTCCGGCCAGCGCGTACCCGCGTTCGGACTTGCTCGCGCCCGCGGGAATGACCGGTACGACACGGGCAATCTGCAGCGCGATGTCGAACAGCCCCGATGCCTGGCCGGCCTTCAGTTCCAGTTCCAGTTCGCAGATCGGTTCGTTGCGTGTGCCAGCGACGATCTGCCCCCGGTCCAACGCCACTTCCACCTCGCAGCCGTCGGCTTGCAGCAGCGTCCAGCGGGTGCGGGTGAATTGTGTGTAAAAACATGGCTGCAGCCGCGCAAACACACTGCCGTGCGGGTCGATCTCGCGCCATGGTGTATCGGCGAGCAGTGGCGCTGACAGTTCCGGTTGTCCGAGGCGGGACTCCCATTCCCCGCGCCGGCTCAGCGCCGACGTGGCGTGGTCACCAGTCTTCAGGGTCTGCAACCAGAATGCGCTGGCGCCTGAGCCGACACGGCGCATACGCAGCACCACGCCCTGTTGCAACAGGTGGCGCTCGGGCGTGTCGAAGTAGATGTTGTGCAACTGCTGGCGGCGTCTGTCGCAGCCAGCCAGCAGCGGCAGCCGCGCCAGCTGACGCAACCGCGACGCAGCGGCCTGCAAGGGCAGCGCCAGCTTGAGCTCGATCTCGGTCATGCGGCCCGTCCATGCGCGCGCTTGCGCCGGATCGCACCCTTGCCGCCTTGGGCTTCAGGAAGCTCCGCATGCCGCCGCATCAACGCCTCCTGCGCTCCGTGAGCGTCGCCGTCGGGTAGTTTCGACACGCGGCGGTAACTGCCGGTGCCGTCCATCGTCCATGCGTCGCGGTTGCGTCAGCTGGCGCGGCTGCCGCTGCTGGCTGGCTGCGACAGACGCCGCCAGCAGTTGCACAACATCTACTTCGACACGCCCGAGCGCCACCTGTTGCAACAGGGCGTGGTGCTGCGTATGCGC
>JANOUM010000642.1:0-12195 GCA_031416855.1 Rhodoferax sp.
GCCGGGCGGGCGGCCGCCGCTGGCTTTGCAGGCCCCCGGTTCCGCGGGGGGGGGCCCCGGAGCCCCCCGCAAGCCCGGCATCTGCGGCCACCCATCAAGGCGCAAAGCAGCAAAGACGCAGCCTGCGCGGCCGGCATGCCGATGGTCACCTGCCGCGCGCCGACCACGCCGCCAGCCGCGGATGCCGGGCTTGCGGGTGCCGCAGGTAAAGGAGGAGCCCGCGTCAGCGGGCGGGGGACACGGAGGCACCCGCAAGCCCGGCATCTGCGGCCACCCACCATGGCGCAAAGCAGCAAAGGGGAGCGCGGGCCGCCAGGCGCGATCGTCAACCAGTGCTGCGTCTGGCCAGCAGCAAGGACGCAGCCTGCGCGGCCGGCATGCCGATGCGCACGCCCGCCGCGAGCGCCAGCGCGTTGGCAGCGCTGATCACTCCAGCGCGGTAACTGCTCAAGCCGTCACCCATGCGGGCGGTACGGGCGTCCACCGTGGCCCCGGGCAGGCCGTCCGGTTCGACCAGCGCCAGCCCGGCCACACCGGCGTCCTCGCGGCCCATGCCACCATCGGAACAGATGAAGCCGAACGGACGCACCCGCTGCAGGTAGGGCACCGCGCTGCGCCCGGTGTGACCGGCAGTGACCAGCACGTTGCGCACATCCTGCGCCAGCCCGAAGGCAATGGAGTCGGTGCATACCACCTGGCGGCCGTCGGGGCCGGTCTCCATGACGGTTCGGTTGGTCACGTCGGCTGCGCTGGGCGCACGCGGGTCGGCCTCCAGCATGGCCAGAGCCGCCGCGCGCACCGGCATGCCGACCACCACGCCGCAGTCCATGGCGGGCCGGTTGGCAAAACTGATCTTGCCGTGGGTACAGAGATCCACCCCATCACCCAGACGCACCGTCATCACATCGGCGGCGGCGGCAGGGATGTTCAGTGCCTCCAAATACCACAGCCCGGCGACCGATGCGCCCGCCGGGCCGACGCCGCAATCGACACCGATGGCCCCGCGCGGATGCTGTTGGGCGATGAACCGCGCCGGCAACACACCGCAGTAGGACGCGTTGATGACCACGTCGCGGTCGCGGTTCGCCGGCACCACGTCATAGGCCGAGTCCATCGCGACGATGCGCCCGCGCGCGCCGGCGTGCAATTCGGTTTGCGCACCCATGATCAGAGCAGGGTTTCGCCGCCGTCCGGGACCGTCATGGTGCCGGTCATGAAGGCAGATTCGTCCGAGAACAGAAAACATACCGGTGCGGCGATGTCGTCCGGCTCCCCGACGCGTTGCAGCATGTTCATGGCCGCGGCCTGCGCCACGCCGGCATCAAGATTGCCGCCTCCGCGTTGTTTCCACAGTGGCTCGGTCATGCCGCTGCGGATGCGGCCCGGAGCCACCACGTTCACGCGCACCAGCGGTGCGGCCTCGCGCGCCAGCTGGCGCGTGAAACCGGCAATCGCACTCTTGGCTGCGCCATAAGGTGCATTGAACGGCTGCGCCGTGATGGCCGCGATCGAGGCCACGTTGACGATCGAACCACCACCCTGCGCCCGCATGATCGGCAGCACGTTCTTGCACACCAGGAAGGTGCCCCCGACATGCACGCCCAGCATGCGGTTCCAGCGCGCCAGCGTCCACTCCTCGATCGGGCCGAAATCGGCATGCCCGGCGGCATTGAACGCGCAATCGATGCGACCCAGCTGCCGGTGCGCCGCGGCCACCGCGTCGCGCACCCCATCCTCGCTCGCCACATCGCAGGCCAGGCCGACCGAGCCGTCCAGTTCCGACGCCACCGCCTGGGCACGCGCGCCGTCGATGTCCAGCACCGCCACGCGGCCGCCCTCCCGGGCAAAGCGCCGCGCCACGGCGGCGGCCAGCCCCGAGCCGCCGCCGGTGGTCAACAAGACCTTGCCTGCAAATCGTTGTGTCATGTCTGCTCCTTGAAGTACTTGCGTGGATGAAAGGAAAAGCTGAAAGTGCCGCCGCTCACCACACGGCCACCACCTGTGCGATCAGGCGCTCGGTGCCCCGCACCAGGCCTGCCAGCGGCTCCATGCGCCGGCGCGATTCACCGTGCACGACATGCTGCAGTGCCGCCTCGGCATCCGGAAAACACAGAATCTCGACGGCATCGAATACGCTGGCATGCTGGCCATCGGGCACCGCCACGAAGACCTCGCGTCCGAGCGCCTTTTGCGGCGCGGCCAGCATACCCAGGGCGGCCTCCAGAGCCGCCAGTCCTGCCAGCGGCGCAAGCCGCAGGAAACTCAGCAGCCGGACACGCTGGCCGCCCACCGGTGCGTCGACCGCGCCCTGCAGCAGGTGCTGCCTGCACAAGACGAATCCGCCGTGACCGATATCGACGAAGCGTCGCGCATCGGCGCTGACCGGGCCCAGATAATGCTGCGACGAAAACGCCTGGTCAAACCCGGCTGATGAATCGGCGCCAAACTGCGCGCAGGCGTCGAAGCCGGGCCACGGCAGCAAGGGTTCGTCGTCGCGCAACAGCGCATGGTTCTGCTGGTACGAGGTCAGCCCGGGCATGCCGCGCACCACGTCGGGATGCCGGTCCTTCCAGTAGGCCTGGAAGTCGGCACCCGACATGCCGGTGCGCCGCGGAGCCAGGCTGAAACGGGTCAGCATCTCTCAGGCACCCACCGTATCGAAAAACGCCAGCAAGGCCTGCGCCGTCTGGGGAGCGGCGTGCTCCGGGAACCAGTGGCCTCCGGGCACCGTCCCCACGCGCAGGTCGGCGCAGCGCGCGCGCCATGCGGCCTCGATGTCCATTAGCGTGCGCATCAGGCCGTCCGCACCCCACAGCGCGAGCGTCGGGCAGGCGAGCCTGAGATGCAGGTCGGCCTCGTCGTGCACCAGGTCGATGCTGGCGCCTGCGCGGTAGTCGCAACAGGACGCATGGACCATGGCCGGGTCGCGCCAGCAGCGCCGGTACTCGGCGAGCATGTCCGGGTCGAACTGGTCCAGACCCTTGCCGCCGACGCTGACCAGGCAGTGCTCGAAATAGTAGTCGGGGTCGGCGCCGATCAGCCGTTCGGGGAACGGCGCCGGGCGGGGCAGGAAGTACCACTGCCAGTAGGTCGATGCGATCTGCTTGTTGGTCTGGTGGTACAGCGCAAGGGTCGGCACCAGATCCAGCACGGCGAGGGACCGCACCTGGCCGGGCCAGTCCAGCGCCATGCGGTGCGCCACTCTGCCGCCGCGGTCGTGCCCCACCACGTGGAAGCGCTGGTGCCCCAGCGCCTGCATCAGCGCCACCTGGTCGGCCGCCATCGCGCGAAAGGCGTAGTTGGAATGGTCCGGCAGGCCGGGCGGCTTGGAGGAGTCGCCATAACCGCGCAGGTCTGCGCACACCACCGTGTGCCGCGACGCCAGCAGGGGGGCCAGCCGCGCCCATTCCGACAGGTTCTGCGGATAACCGTGCAGCAGCAGCACCGGGTCGCCGTGCCCGGCAAAGACGCAGTGGATCGTGACCTCCCCGACACGGAGATTGCGGCGTTCGAATCCGTCAAACATGGTGTGCTCCGGGTTGGCCAGTCTCAGAGGCCAAGAGATTTTTGGGCGTGTCCGACCCTATCGCGTGATGAGCGGGCATGATCGGAAGACTCTGAGCCTCTCAGGCCAGTGTGCTGCGGAACATCAGTCGCCGGTTCTCCGGGGCATCGAGCCCGGCGAAGTCGTAGTCCAGCGGGGCGTAGTGCATGGTGCAGCGGTTGTCCCAGAAGATGATGTCGCCGCTGTGCCAGCGATGTCGGTAGGTGTGGGCCGGCCGCGCCGAATGCGCAAACAGGTAGTCGAGCAAAGCTGTGCTGTCAGCTACGCTCCAGCCCTCGAAATGGTCGACCATCTGCTCGCTCACGTACAGTGCCTTGCGGCCGGTATCCTCGTGCACCCGCACCACCGGGTGGAAACAGCCGCTGAGGCGTTGCAGTTCTTCCTCCTGCACACTGTTGAAGGGCTTGCGGCCTGCGGCGGCCAGCGTGCGCGAACTGAACAGCGAGTGGAAGGCGCGCAGCGGCTGCAACGCGGCCTTCAGGCCGTCGGACAGCGCGGCGTAGGCCTGGGTCATGTTGGCGAACAGGGTGTCGCCACCGAACTGCGGCGCCAGCGCACAGCGCAGCAGCGATGCCCGCGCCGGCACCGGCAGGAAGGACTGGTCCGAGTGCCACTGCTGGGCCGCGTTCTCGGTTTCGGAGCGCTGGCCATTGGTCCTGATGTTGGTGACGGTGAAGATATCCGGGTAACCGGGCGGCGCATGGCGCCCCAGCAGTCCGGTCGCGGCCAGCGGGCCGAAGCGTCGGGTGAAGTCCAGGTGCTGGTCGTGGTCCAACCCCTGGTTGCGGAACAGCAGGATGCCACGCTGCCCGAGCAGTTGCCACAGCGCTTGGATCGTCGCCTGCGGGATGTCGGCACTGTGGCGCAAGTCCAGCCCGTGGATCTCCGATCCGGTGCGCCAGGACAGCGGCCGCGCCTCGTACCCGCTGCCCGACGCTGCGGACGCTGCAGTGGTACCGGGCGCGGCTGTTTCCATGGCGAGCGGGGCGGGTTCAGGCCAGGGTGGAGCGGAACATCAAGCGGTGGTTCTCGGGGCGGTCCATGCCGGCGAAATCGTAGTCCAGCGGCGCGTAGTGCTGGGTGCACCGGTTGTCCCACATGATCACGTCGCCGGTTTCCCAGCGGTGGCGGTAGGTATGCGCCGGGTGTTCGATCAGTTTGCACAGGTAGTCGATCAGCGGCTTGCTCTCGGCCACCGTCCAGCCGTCGAAATGGTCCGTCATCTGGTCGTTGATGTACAAACATTTGCGACCCGTGTCCGGGTGCACCAGCACCACTGGGTGCAGCGCACCCTCGACCTTCTCCACTTCATCCTGCGCCATCGGCTTGCGGTTGGTCATCACCAGGCAGCGGGTGTTGAGCAGTGTGTGGAAGGCGCGCAGCGATCCGAGGGTGGCCTTGAGGCCGTCGGACAGGCTGTCGTACACCGCACAGGTGCTGGAGAACATGGTGTCGCCGCCATTTTGGGGTGTCTTCTCGCAGCGCAGCATCGACGCGCGCGCCGGCACCGGCAGGAACGACTGGTCGGTGTGCCATTGCTGCGCCGCGTTCTCGGTTTCGGAGCGCGCGCCATTGCTCTTCATGTTGGTCACGGTGAACAGGTCCGGGTAACCGGGCGGCGCATACCGGCTCGTCATGCCGGTTTGCGCCAGCGGGCCAAACCGGCGCGTGAACGCCAGGTGCTGGTCGTGGTTCAGGCCCTGGCCCCGGAACAGCAGGATGCCACGCTCACCCAGCCGCCGCCACAGGGCGGAAATGGTGGCCCCGGACATGTCGGCGCTACGCTTGAGGTCCAGCCCCATCACTTCGGCGCCGACGCGAAACGAGATCGGGCGCGACTCGAATTCGGGCTTGCCATCGACCCGGGGGCTGGACTCCTTGACTGCTTCCATGGTGTTGCTCCTTGGGAGGATCTAAGTCGACGGGCCGGGTCGGACCCGCTGGCCGTCGAAGAAGTCACGGCCCTTGCGCTGGATCAGGCCCCAGGTGATATTGAGGTAATTGGTGCGGGCCAGTGTGGCCTTCACATGGGCGCACATCTGCGCCGGCATCACCGGCGTGTCGGCCGGCAGCGTCACATCGAGCCGCGCCGCGTAGTCCATGGTCACATGCAGCGCGGCGGCACTGGCAAGGTCCTTGCCGACCGTGATCGCGCCGTGCCAGGGGATGATGATCGCCACATCGTCACTGCGCAGTGCCGGCCCGATGGAGGCGAAGTCGTCGTCCGGGCTGATGCAGGTGCGACCGTCGAAATAGGTGCACAGGTTGTGCAGGTTGCGCAGCGGGCGGCCGAACGCCGATTGCGCCGTGAGCCAGAAGCCGTGGGTGTGCACGATGGCATGCACATCGTCGCGTTGCTGGTAGATGCCATGGTGAAAACTCTGCCCCAGGCTCACCACCGACTCGCATTCGAGGACCTTGCCGTCGAAGTCGAGCAGGGCGATGTCCTGCAGGCGCATCTCCTCGAAACTGCGGTCGAAGGCATTGATGTGGAACTCCCGCCTGCCCGGCACGCGCATCGACACATGGCCCCCGATGCCGGGGCCCAGGCCGTAGGCTGCCAGACCATGGATGGCCTGCAGCACCTGGGCACGGAGTGAGACGTCGTTCATCGCCGGTTTCGCGTTCAATGCGCCGCCACCGGCGCGCCCGCAGCGGCCTTGCCGGCACCGGCCTGCCCCAGGTAATGGGCGATCACGTCGGGGTCGCGGGCCAGCGCGTCGCTCGGGCCCTGGTGCACGATGCGGCCCTGCTCGAGCACAAAGGCGTGTTGCGTCGAGCGCAACGCCGCGCGGGCGTTCTGCTCCACCAGCAGGATGGTCAGGCCCTCCTTGTTGAGTTCGCGCAGCGCGCCCAGCACCACCTTGGCCAGCAGCGGCGACAGGCCCAGGCTGGGTTCGTCGAGCAGCAGCAGGCGCGGCGCACCCATCAGGGCCCGCCCGACGGCCAGCATCTGTTGCTGCCCACCCGAGAGCGAGCCGGCACGTTGCTGGCTGCGCTCCTCCAGGATCGGGAACAGCGCGTAGACCCGGCGCAGGTCGTGTGTCGGTGGGCGGTCGTGCAGCGCCGTCGCACCCAGTTGCAAGTTCTCCAGCACGCTGAGTTCGCCCAGGATCTGGCGCCCTTCGGGGACCTGCAGCAGTCCGGAGCGGGAAATACGAAACGCGGCCTCGCCCGTGATGTCGCGGCCGTCGAGCCGGATGCTGCCGCCAGTGGCGCCCACCAGACCGCTGATGCAGTTGAGCAGCGTGGACTTGCCGGCGCCGTTCGGGCCGATGATCGCCACCATCTCGCCCCGAGCCACACTGACGGACACACCGTGCAGCACTTCGTTGCCGCTGTAACCTGCGTGCAGGCCGGATATCTCAAGCATCTGCATCGTCCCCCAGATAGGCCGTGATGACGACCGGGTCGTTGACCACCTGCTCGGCACTGCCCTGGGCGATCAGCACACCGCCATCGAGCACATACACATAGTCGCACAGATTGGTCACAAAACGCATGTTGTGCTCGATCAGCAGCACGGCCATGCCGTCGCCCTCGGTTGCCAGGCGGCGGAAGATCTCACCCAGTTTGGCGGCCTCGACTTCGTTGATGCCGGCCACGGGCTCGTCGAGCAGCAGCACCTCGGGCTTGAGCGCCAGCGCGCGCATCATCTCCACGCGCCGCTGGTCGCCGTAGGACAGGGCGCCCGCCGGGTATTGGGCATAACGGGTCATGCCAAAACGATCGAGCAGCCGGAACACCTCGTCGCGAAACCGCGCTGTCTCCGCGCGTGAGGACGGCAGCCCGAACAGTTGCGAGACCAGCGAGGTCTTCTGGTGGCGGTACATGCCGATCATCACATTGGCCACCACGGTGGCATCGGGCAGCAGCCGGATGGTCTGGTAGGTGCGCGCCAGACCGGCACGCGCCACCTCATGGCGCGGGGCTTCGGTGAGGTCCAGGTCGCCAAACCGGATGCTGCCCTGGCTGAGCTTGTACACCCCGGTGATGAGGTTCACCACGGTCGTCTTGCCGGCGCCGTTGGGCCCGATCAGGCCGGTGATCCTGCCGCGCGCGATTTCCATGTCAAACGGCGCGACCGCCTGCAATCCGCCGAAACGTTTGCCAACACCCTGCAGCACCAGCGAACGCGCGGCAGCGCCTGTGGACGGCTGACCCGGGTTCATGAGCCGGCCTTTGGCGCCAGCATGCCGGCCCGTGCCAGCCTGCGGTTGTGCAGCTTCATGACCAGGGTGTCGTAGACACCAAACGGCAGGAAGGCCATCACCACCACCAGCAGCAGCCCGTAGACAGCCTGCCGGTAGTCGGCCAGAGGCCGGAAGATTTCCGGCAGCAGCACGAGGATGGTGGTCCCGACCAGTGGCCCGAGCACCGCTCGGCGGCCGCCAAGCACGACCGCCGACAGCGTGCCGATCAGGATGCTGAAACCGAACTGCTCCGCCGTCAGGCTGAAATTGCGCAGCGCATCCAGCCCGCCGAACAACCCGGCGATGGCGCCCGAGAGCGCAAACGACAACACGTGGTATTTGGTCGGGTTGACTCCCAGCGACGCCGCGACCGGCGGGTCCTGCCGCATCGCATCGAAAGCACGCCCGATACCGCCCTGCCCCAGCAGTAACAGCAGGGCCATGGTGGCGAGCATCGCGAAGAACAGGATCCAGGGCGTCACCACCCGCGGGATGTTGTGGAACCCCAGCGGACCGCCGGTCAGCTCCTCGAAATAGAGGATCAGGGCCACGAGGATTTCCACGAAGGCCAGCGACGCGATGGCCTGGTACACGCCACGCAGCCGCGCCAGCGGCACCGACAGCAGCAGCCCGCACAGCAGGCCCAGCAGCGCGCCAAGCCCCACCGCCAGGGCCGGGTGCACGCCCTGCTTGACTGTCAGGATGGCGGCGGCATAGGCACCCAGGGCGGCGAAACCCGAGGTGGCGACCGAAAACGTTCCGGCGCGGAACACGATCGCCTGGCTCAGTGCGTAACCCGTGCCGATGAAGATCAGGTCGAGCAGCGGCAGGTGCGGGGTCAGAAAACTCATCATGGTCGTTACGCCTGGTGGCTACACACGCTTGGTCGGGGATTCCGTCACGCTCTGCCTGAACAGGCCATCCGGGCGGACCATCAGGATCACGAACAACAGCAGAAAGATCACCGCATCGACCAGCAAGGCGGGCAGGTAGGCGCCCGACAGGGACTGCAGCAATCCCAGCACCAGGCCACCGATCAGCGCACCCGGCACACTGCCCAAGCCGCCGAGGATGATGGCGACGAAGGCCTTCAGCAGAAACGGCTCGCCCATCAAAAACTGGACCGCGTTGAACGCCAGGCCAACCATCACACCGGCGGCGCCGGCCAGCGCACCGGACAGGAAGAAGGTCTGGTAGAAGATGGCATTCGGGTTGACGCCCAGCAACTGCGCAGCGCGGTAGTTGCCGGCCACGGCGCGGATCTGCCGCCCTTGCGGGGTGCGATACAGGTAAAAGGCCAGCAGGGCCACCATGGCCACTGCCACGCCGAGCATCAGCAGCTGCAGCATCGTGACACGCAGGCCGAACACCACGATCGCGTCGGCCGACACCGTGCCGAACGGGAACCGCATGGTCTCGGTCTTGGACACATACTGGCCGATGCTCAGGATGATCAGGCCGGCGCCGATGCTGGAGATGACCGACGCCAGCTCCGCGTCCGCCAGCGCCAGCTTGCGCAAGGGCTTGAACGCGATCACTTCCACGAAGATCGAGATCAGGCCCGCACCGACCATGGCGATCGGCAGGGCAGCCCATATCGGCAGCCCGATGCGGACCATGTACAGGCCGATGAAGGCACCCGACATGAACACCGCGCCGTGCGCCATGTTCATGATCCGGTGGATGCCGAAGATCAGCGTGAAGCCGAGCGCGAACAGCGCATAGACGCCGCCCAGGACCAGCCCATTCAATACCTGCTGTGCAATCATGCTGGAGTGCGCTCAAACAAGGTGCCGGCGTGGCGCTGCGCCGGCACGCTGCGGCGGTGCATTTAAAGGGGTGCTTCGACGAACTTGCCGTCCTTGACCATCAGGAACGTCGAACCATAGGTAGGAATCCGGTCGACGTAGCTGTATTTGCCGGTGCCGATCACGACCGGCACATCCTTGGTCTTGGCCAAGGCGTCGCGGATGGCTTCGCGCGTCGGGTTGGGCCCGGCGGCCTTGATTGCCGTGGCGACCACGGTCATGTAGCTGTAGCCGAGGGCTGCCCAGTTGTCGGCGTCCTTGCCGGTCTTGGCCTTGTAGGCGGCTGCGAATGCCTTGCCTGCCGCCGAATTGCCACCGGGTGTCCAGTCCGAGTTGAAGACCAAGCCTTCGACCGCAGCACCACCGATCTGCACCAGTTGCGGCGAGGACAGGCCGGTCTGACCGATCAACTTGACGCTGGCAGGCAGCCCGGCCTGCTTCAGCTGGATGGCCAGGTTGGCAGCGGACGGCCCCAGCGTGAACAGCAAGATGCAATCCGGCTTGGCGGCCACAATGCGGGTGGCGATGGTGGAGAAATCCGAATCGGCCTGCTTGATGCCGGTGCGGTCGACAAACTTCATGCCGCGCTTCTGGGTGTGCTCGACGAACATGCGCTCGAGATCGACATAGGCTTCGTTGTCGGTGAAGCGGATCGTGGCGCAGGACTTGACCTTGGCCACGTCGATCGCATAGTCACCGAGTTGCGGCATGGTGATCACCGGCGGCTGCGCCGAGATGAAACCCCACGGACCGGCAGCGAGCAGCGCCACCGCATTGGTCATGGCCTTCATGCCGATCTTGGCGTCGTTGGCCACGCCGGCGGACGGGATGGCTTCCGGCGCGGTGGTGGGGCCCAGGATGAACAGCACGTTGGGGTCCGCCGCGTAGCGGGTCACAGCGGCCATGGCCTGGGGCCGGGCCGAGGCGCTGTCTGCCACTTCAAAGACGATCTTGTCTGCACCCAGAAAATTCTTTGCGTTGAGTTCGTCGGCGGCGAATTTCATGCCTTCGGATGCCGGCACCCCGACGAAGGCGGCGCCACCGGTGAGCGCCTGCAGGATGATGATCTTGCGATCAGCCGCCTGCGCCGCCTGCGACACCAGCGCAATGCCAGTGGCCACGGCGAGATATTTGAAACCGTTCAAAGTCAGATGCATGTGCGAGTCTCCAGGTGATGTAAGTCAATAAATTCGATTGGTTATATTTTTCAGACACTATCTATATATCTTCAAGCAGTGTCAAGCGCGTTTACGTGTATTGCGCCTGCAGCACCGGCCGCGGCGTGCAGGAGATGTACTCGGCCAGCACATCCCCCTGCACCGTCACATGCCCGCGCATCAGGGCGTAGGCCTCGTCGGCCTGGCCCGAACACACCAACTGGAGCAGGGCCTTGTGGTCTTCGTTGTTGGCCTCCGGGCGGCCCTTCGAACGCAGCTGGAACATGCGGTAGGGATTGAGGCGCACGGCCAGGCTGCGGGTGGTCTCGAACAGCACATCGTTGTGGGTGGCACGCCAGACTGCCACATGGAACCGGATGCCCTGGCGGCCGAATTCGTCCTGATCGCCGGCCAGCAAGGCCGCATCGGACGCCTGCTGGATGCCGGTCAGTGCCTCTTTCTCCTGCGCGGTGATGCGCCGGGACGCGAAACGCGCGCAAATCGCCTCGAGTTCAGACAGCGTCTCGAACATCTGGATCAGGCGACGCACGTCGAGCGGCGCCACCACGGCACGCTGGCGCGAGGGTTTCTCGACCAATCCGGCCTCGATCAACTGCAGCAGGGCCTCGCGCACCGGGGTGCGCGAGACCGAAAAGCGGCGCGCGATGGCTTCTTCGTCCAGCGGCGAGGCGGGCGCCAGGTGGCCGGCGAAGATGTCTTTCTCCAGCGCGCTGCGCACGATTTCGCATTGGGTCAGCTTCTTGGTGTTGGTGGCCTTCCCACGGCCCCGGGCGCGGACCTGCTGCGGGGCTTCGGTATCCGCCTGCCGAACTGCGTCGGGTAGTTGGGGCTGCATTTTCATCATGTCAATATATTGAAAGCCGTTTCAATTTATACAACTGTGCACTATCATGGCACAAAATTTCACAGCGAGACAGGGTTTGTGCCCTCGCAAAGCACCGCATGTTGACCTTTCCGCATTTCGAACCGCACTTTGCGCGCGCGAACTGGACACTGCCCCACGTGCTGGAGTTCCAGGCCACGCACCGCGCGCACCGCCCCTTCCTGTCGTGGACCGATGCAGGCCCGGCCCAGACGTTCGCCGCCGTCAATGGCAGCGTCAACCGGCTCGCCCACGGCCTGGCGCGGTTCGGTGTGCGCCGCGGCGCGCATGTCTGCATCCTGCTGCCCAACTGCCTGGAGTTCATCTACACCTGGTTTGCCTTGAACAAGCTGGGCGCGGTGGAGGTGGCCATAAGTGACGCCTACAAGGGCAGCTTTCTGGCGCATCCGCTGCAGTTGTCGCAATCGGACGTGCTCGTCACCACCATCGCATTGGCGCATCGTTTGCTGGACATCGAAGACCAGATCCCGATCCAGCGCATCGTGATCGTCGACGAACCTGGGTGTGACCCCGCGCTGGCGGCGCCCGCCTTTCAGCGTATCCGGCTGCACCGTTTCGACGACCTGTT
>JANOUM010000643.1:0-4422 GCA_031416855.1 Rhodoferax sp.
CGATCTTGATGGTCTGCGCAAATGCGCCCGGCGACAGCAACACCATCGTGCCGGCCACCAGCGACAGCGCCTGGTTCAGAAATACCTTTTTCATGGGTCTTGTCTCCTTGTGAAAATTGCTACCGCACCACACCCGCCACCGGCTACTTCAGGGCCACCCGCCCGATCCAGCGCTCGAACACCAGCATCTGGTCTGTCAGCGCCTTGCGGGTCGCCGCATCGGCCAGCGTGCCTTCGGCATCGAACTTGGTCTGCGCCATGCCGATGAACACCTCGGGCTTGACCAGCACCAGCGCGTCCAGGCCACCGAGCACCTTGCGCAGTTCGTACTGGTGGCGGCCACCGCCCAGCGGCCCCATGGTGGCCGACAGGATCGCCACCGGCTTGTCCTTGAACGGCTGCGCCGGCACCCGGGAGAGCCAGTCGATGGCGTTCTTCAGCACCCCCGAGATCGAGAAGTTGTACTCCGGGCTGGCGAACAGCAGCGCATCGGCCTCGCGGACCTGCTGCGCCAGCCGCGTCACCGCCTCGGGCATGCCCCGATCCTGCACGTCCTGGTTGAATAACGGCACCTCGGAGTAGTCGGCGATGGTCAGCCGCATGCCTGCGGGCATCAGTTCGGACGCCGCCACCAGGGCGCTGCGGTTGAAGGACTTGGCGCGCAGACTGCCGCAGATGCCCAGGACGTTGTAGAAAGCCATGCAAAAAATACCTCGTGTAGTTGACCAAAAAAACCTGTCTCAGGCCGCCAGCGGCGCCACCGCATAGGCCGGCGCAATGCGGATCGTGAACTCCCCCACCCGCTCGATCCCGGCCTCGAGCACATCGCCCGGCTTCACCGGGCCGACACCCTGCGGGGTGCCGGTCATGATCACGTCGCCCGGCTCCAGCGTGTAGAACGAGGACGCGAACTCGATCAGCCGCGCCACGTCGTAGACCAGGTGCCGGGTATTGGATTGCTGGCGTGTTTCGCCATTCACCTTGATCCACAGGTCGAGCTGGTCGGGGTCGTCGATCTCGTCGGCGGTGACCATCCAGGGGCCGAGCACGGAATAACTGTCGATGGATTTGCGGAAACACTGGAATTCGGTGCCGCGCAAGGTCATGTCAAGGGCCACGGTGTAGCCCGCCACGTGCCCCATCGCCTGATCGCGTGCGACCAGGTGGCAGGTGCTGCCAATGACCACGCCCAGCTCCACTTCGTGGTCGTTGCGGCGCTCGGGGAAGCGCAGGGTGATGTCCTGGTCACAACCGATCAGCGAACTGCCGGCCTTGAGAAACATGCCCCAGTCGGCGATGGACGTGATGGCGCGTCCGTGGCCGATCTCCTGGGTGGCCCGGCTCTCGTCGACATGCGCCTGGTAGTTGATCGGGGCGCCGATGATCTTGCCCGGATTGGCGACCGGCGCTGCGAAACGCACGTCGGCGATCGCGTGGCGGCTGGCACCCTGCATCGCCAGCCGGATCGGCCCCAGCAGTTGCGGCAGGGCCGCGATAAACAGATCGTGTCGCGGCAGGGGATAACGCTGCGGCGGCAGCAGATGCAACACTTGGGTGACATCGAGCACCTCGCCGTCCTGGACCACGCCCAGGCGGTCGCCATTGAAGCGGCAGATTTTCATGCGGCATCCTCCTCGTCGCGCAGATAACCCAGGGACGCCAGCAACTCGCGGTCCGTCATCATGAAAATGACGGCATCGTCCGTAGCGGCAGTATGGCTGATCCAGTTCCAGTGCGGCAGCGTGAACACGTCCTTGTGTTTCCAGTCGATGGTTGCGGCCCCGACCTGGCTGCGGCCCGCGCCGCGCGCGACCACACACACCGCGTTGCTGCTGCTGCGGTAGCGCCGTGTGGAGCGCCCGTTCTCGCACGCCAGCAGGTAGCAGTCGAGCGTCGGGGCGACGGCGCCGCGGCTTTCACCATCCACGTAGCGCAGCAGGCGGCTGCCGTCTGCCTCGGCTGGCGCCGCGTAGAGTGCATCGCAGGCGCGCTCCCAGGCGTAGCGAAAACGGCTGTCGCTCGGGGTGCGCAGGTCGAACGCATCGGGCGCGAGGCCGACCGCGCCCGCACGCAGCGCTGGTGCGCGGGTCGGCAGCGGCTCGACCGGGCGCGCCTGCGCCTGCGCCGATTCGAAAAACATGCTGTCCAGGTGGGTACACAGCGGCAGATCGAGCCCGTCGAACCACACCACCCGGCCACTGCCCGGATGGGCATGTTCATGCCAGGTCCAGGACGGCGTGAGCACCAGGTCGCCTTCGGCCATGGCCGAATGGTGGCCGTTGACACTGGTGATGGCGCCCGCGCCCTCCATCACGAAGCGGATCGCCTGGATGGTGTGACGGTGCGCGCGCGCGGTCTCCCCTGGCAACAGCGTCTGCAGGCCCGACGAGAGGTTGGTGGTGGTGGCAGCGGCCCCCTGAAACGCGGGATGCGTCAGCAGCAGCACCCGCCGCTCGGCATCCTCCATGCCGACTTCGCGCACCGCGCGCGCAAGCATCGGCTCCATGTCGGACCAGCGCCAGCACCAGGGCGCGTCTGCCGCCGCCGGCTCACGCCGGGTCACACGCCCATAACGGTCCCACAGCGGCTGGGCGTGGACCGCCGCGAGCGCGTCGAGCAGGCTCTGCGGTGAAAGTATCGACGCCGGTGTTTTCAGATCGACTCCTCGGCATCGCGGAACAGGGCGCTCCGCAGATGCTGTTTCGAACCGAGTCTAGTGGCAAGTCCTATAAATTACCAGCGCAACGGTTTATCCATTGCAGCAACACCATCGATAACATGCAGCGCATAAAACTGCTGGAATTCGACCTCAACCTGCTGCTGGCTTTCGATGCCATCTACCGGCACCGGAGTCTGTCGGCGACAGCGGTCGAACGGGGTCTGACCCAAGCCGCAGTCAGTGCCGCGCTCAAGCGACTGCGCGAGTTGGTCCAGCCCGACGACTTCACACCCGCCAGCACCACGCTCAACTACCGCATCTGCATCAACGACGCGCTCACGGCCAGATCGGTGGGTGGCTCCCCGGGGGCATCGAAACGCGCGTCCAGCGCGCCGGCGTGCGGCTCCACAGCGCGCAGTGGCGCACCGCCTCCAGCCGGCCAAATCCTGAATCGGTGGCGTCGACAAAGGGCGTGCGGTCTGGCGCAACCGCGCCGAACCCATCCGCGACGCGACCCAACTGACGGACCCATCGGCCGGTGCGCACGAGCGACACGCGGACCCGCCAGCTACCGCCTTCCCGGGCCTGGCGTGCCAACGCAACCGACGCCGCAAAGGCCATCAGGAAACCGCTGGCGTAGTCGAGTATTTGCACCGGCAGCGCCTTCGGCTCGACCACCCCCGCTGCGCCGGCCTCGGCATGGTTGAAGCCGGTGGACGTCTGCACCAGCGAGTCGAAGCCGCGCCGCTCGCCCCAGGGGCCCTGGTCACCATAGGCGGACAAGTCGATGCACACGATGCCGGGATGGCGCCGCGCCAGCGCGTGCGCGCCGTAGCCCAGGCCCTGCAGGGCGCCCGGTCGGTACCCCTGCACAAACACATGCGCCTGCGCCAGCAGGCCTTCGAGCTGCGCCCGGCCCGCGTCGGACCGCAGGTCGACATGGGCCGACAACTTGCCACGGCTGGTCTCGGCGATGGATTCGATATTGGGCAGGTGCGGCGCGTTCACCAGCATCACGTCGGCACCGTAAGCCGCCAGGGTGCGCCCACACACCGGCCCGGCCAGGACGCGTGTCAAATCCAGCACCTTGACATCGCGCAAGGCGGCATCCTGCGGCCCCAAGGGCGACCACGGCCGCGGCGGCGCGTCACCGATGCGCTCGACATGCAGCAGCGGCGCGGCGGCTACGCAGGCAGCCTGCGGATGCGCATCCCAGGCATCGACGCTGCGCATCGCGGCCACGGCCAGCGCGCGCTCGGCCGCGGCGTCTTCGAAGTCGACGGCGCGCCACGACGCCAGGGCGTGCTGCACATCGGTGCGCTCGGCAGTAGCCGCACGCAGCCCCAGCAGTTGCAACACCCCGTCGCGGTGGTGGATGAAATTGGTGTGCACACGGACCCAGCCGTCGGCACAGCGGTACAGGCCGGCGAACTTGTCCCACATCTCGGGCACGCGGCCGTCCAGGCGCAGCCACGCCCCGCACTCGACGGCGGCGTGCGCCATGTCGACGCTGATCTGCTGCGGCGCCTGGCCACGCAGGCAGCCGAATTCGTGTGCCGCGAGTGCCGCCGCCGCGATGCTGACCTGCGCTGCCGTGCCGACTCGAAAGGACGAGGGCAGCACCGGGTCGGCCCCGGTCAGCCGGATCTGCTGCAACGCGCTGGCCGGCAGTGCGGCCTCTTGCCACAGGGATGCCAGCGCCTGCGAAGGGTTCACCGCAGTGTCACACCTGTCTTGGACTGCAGCTCCTCGCGCGTGACACC
>JANOUM010000644.1:0-1542 GCA_031416855.1 Rhodoferax sp.
TGGCGCGACTGGTGCTGAACGATCGCCAGCGCTTGGCCCTTATCGAGATCAGGTTGCGCGAGCGTTTGGTCAATTTCGATTACCAGAAGCTGACCCGGACGTCACGCAAGACTGCGACCCGAGACCTGGGTGACCTGGTGACACGGGGGGTGCTGGTGCGCGTGGGCACCGGGCGCGGTACCCACTACGTATTGGCCGGTAAACGGGACAACAATGGGACAAATGAGCCAATCCAAGGTGCGCTACGGAGCGACGCAACGGTGCCAGAACGGGACAAGAACGGGACAAATGGGACACCGCGCCGATCCGCCGGCAAGGGCAAGCCGGGAGCCAAGCGCTGATGAGCGAGATCCGCCGTTTCTCATCACGCCGGCAGCGGCTGGACCAGGCGTTTCTCAGTCAGAAGTTGGCAGGCGCCAAGTCCTATCGGCGGATCGCAGGTTACTTCCGAAGTTCCATCTTCGAGCTGGTGGGCGAAGAGATCGCGTCGATTCCCACAGTGCAGGTGGTCTGCAACAGCGAGCTCGCTGCGGCTGACATACTGATTTCCAGGCACGCCCGCGAGACCGCGCTCAAGGAACGCTGGAACGAAGCGCCGGCCGAGGTGGAAGCGTTGTTGCACCGCGATCGCTACCGCAAGCTGCATGCGCTGCTGAGCAGTGGCCGGGTCGAGATTCGCGTGGTGCCGAAGGACCGTGTTTTTGTGCACGGCAAGGCCGGCGTGATCGAAGGCGCGGACGGCACGAAGACCTGCTTCCTGGGTTCGATCAACGAGACCCGCAGCGCGTTCGCCAAGAACTACGAGATCCTGTGGGAAGACAGCTCGCCCGAGGGCGTGGCCTGGGTCGAAGAGGAGTTTGCGGCGTTGTGGGCCGACGCCTACCCGCTGCCCGACGCCATCATCGAAGAGGTCAAACGCATCGCGGACCGCGTGCAGATTCGTTTTGCCGATACCAGGCCTGAAGACATGCCAGCCGCAGCGCTGGCCGAAAGCCCGATCTACCGGGGTGGCGAACAACTGCAGCCCTGGCAGCGCTCTTTCGTGACGATGTTTCTGCAGCACCGCGAGACCTACGGTCGCGCCCGGCTGCTGCTGGCCGACGAAGTGGGCGTCGGCAAGACACTGTCGCTGGCGGCCAGCGCTATGGTGTCGGCATTGCTGGACGACGGGCCGGTGCTGATCTTGTGCCCGTCTACGCTGACCCTGCAATGGCAGGTGGAACTGATCGACAAATTGGGGATTCCGAGCGCGGTGTGGTCGTCCGCCAAGAAGGTCTGGCTGGACCATAACGGGCACGAGATCCGCACGCGTGGGCCCGAAGACGTGGCGCGGTGCCCGGCGCAGATTGCCATCGTATCCACCGGCCTGATTTTCCATGACTCCGAAGAGCGCCGGCACCTGCTGACGCGCAAGTTCGGCACGGTGATCCTGGACGAAGCACACAAGGCACGCCGACGCGGCGGGTTGGGCCAGCAGAAGGACGAGCCCAACAACCTGCTCGACTTCATGTTGCGTATCGGTGCCCGGGCCAGGCACGTATT
>JANOUM010000645.1:0-3054 GCA_031416855.1 Rhodoferax sp.
GACATGACGCAGCGCGAACTGGTGGCCGAGTTGGCCGAGTACCTGGCCAAGCGCCTGGACGCGCTGCGCCCCGCCGAGGCCAGTGCGGCGCGGGTATTGCGTGAACTGGTGAAGAACCAGCGACTGGGCTGAACGGCCACCCCCCCCGCAACCCTACTGAATCATGCAGCCAACCAGAATCTTCGTCAGTAGCGTGCAGAAGGAGTTTGCCAGCGAGCGCCAGGCGATCCGCGCCGCGGTGGAGTCAGACGCAGTGCTGGGCCGCTACTTTCAGGTGTTCTTGTTTGAAGACCTGCCGGCCTCGGATCGCAAGGTGGGCGAGGTGTTCGTGTCCGAGGTAGACCGGTGCGATGTATACGTGCTGTTGATTGGCACCGCCTACGGGTTCGAGGATGCCGAAGGCGTGTCACCCACCGAGCGCGAGTTCGACCGCGCTACTCTGGTGGGCAAACACCGGCTGCTTTTCGTCGCGGCGGGTGACGACGCGCAGCGGCATCCGAAGGCTGCGACGCTGCTGGTCAAGGCGGGCCTGCAGTTGATCAGGCGGCGCTTCACCGATGTCGATGATCTGCGGATGCAACTCGCACGCAGCCTTGCCGACTGGTTGGCGGCGCGGGGCTTGATTCAGGAGCGGGTGTTCGAGGACCGGGCGTGTACCGATGCGACGGTGGCCGACCTGGATGTCACGCGTCTGGCCGACTTTGTGCGTCGTGCGCGCGCAGAGCGGCAATTTGCACTGGCCGAAGGCACCCCGGTGGCCGACGTCCTGGAGCACCTGCATTTGCAGCGCGACGGGCACCCTACGCAGGCGGCAGTGATGTTATTCGGGCGCGATCCGCAGCGTTTTCTGCCGGTGGCGGAAGTCCGGTGCATGCACTTTCATGGCACGCAGGTAGAACGGCCGGTGCCGTTCTACCGCGTCTTCAAAGGGCCCCTGTTCGACCAGGTGGACCATGCGACTGACTTCGTGCTGTCGGTGCTGAACCGGAGTGTAGGTACGCGTGCAGTGTCGAACCAGGTACCTGTGGTGTATGAAATTCCGCCCGATGTAGTGCGTGAGGCCGTGGTCAACGCAGTGGCGCACCGCGACTATTCGTCCGGTGCGGCGGTGCAGGTGTCGGTGTTTGCCGATCGCCTGGAGGTGCGCAACCCTGGTCAACTGCCGGCACCGCTGACGCCCGAGCGCCTTCGCGAGCCGCACGGCTCGGTGGCACGCAACCCGCGCGTTTGCGAGGCCTTGTTCCTGGCCCGCTACATCGAGAAGTTCGGCACTGGCACGCTGATGATGATCCGGCTGTGTCGGAGCCAGGGGCTGCCCGAACCGGTCTTCGCGCAGCAAGGTGGAGATTTTGTGGTGACCGTATGGCGAGATTGGCTGACCGAGGCTGAAATGGCGCGACTGGTGCTGAACGATCGCCAGCGCTTGGCCCTTATCGAGATCAGGTTGCGCGAGCGTTTGGTCAATTTCGACTACCAGCAGCTGACCCGGACGTCACGCAAGACTGCGGCTCGCGACCTGGGCGACCTGGTGACACGGGGGGTGCTGGTGCGCGTGGGCACCGGGCGCGGCACCCACTACGTATTGGCCAGTAAACGGGACAACAATGGGACAAATGAGCCAATCCATGGTGTGCGACGGAGCGGCGCAACGATGCCAGAATGGGACAAGAACGGGACAAATGGGACGCCGCGCCGATCCGCCGACAAGCGCAAGCCGGGAGCCAAACGCTGATGAGCAACATCCGCCGTTTCTCGTCACGCCGGCAGCGGCTGGACCAGGCGTTTCTCAGCCAGAAGTTGGCGGGTGCCAAGTCCTATCGGCGGATCGCAGGTTACTTCCGAAGTTCCATATTTGAGCTGGTGGGCGAAGAGATCGCGTCGATTCCAAAAGTGCAGGTGGTCTGCAACAGCGAGCTCGATGCGGCTGACATACTGATCTCCAGGCACGCCCGCGAGACTGCCTTGAAGGAGCGCTGGAACGAGGCGCCGGCGGAGGTGGAAGCGCTGTTGCACCGCGACCGTTACCGCACGCTGCACTCGCTGCTGACCAGTGGCCGGGTCGAGATTCGCGTGGTGCCGAAGGACCGTGTTTTTGTGCATGGCAAGGCCGGTGTGATCGAAGGCGCCGACGGCACGAAGACCTGCTTCCTGGGCTCGATCAATGAGACACGCAGCGCGTTCGCCAAGAACTACGAGATCCTGTGGGAAGACAGCTCGCCCGATGGCGTGGCCTGGGTCGAAGAGGAGTTTGCGGCGTTGTGGGCCGACGCCTACCCGCTGCCCGACGCCATCATCGAAGAGGTCAAACGCATCGCGGACCGCATACAGATTCGATTTGCCGATACCAGGCCGGAAGACATGCCAGCCGCGGCGCTGGCCGAGAGCCCAATCTACCGGGGCGGCGAACAACTGCAGCCCTGGCAGCGCTCTTTCGTGACGATGTTTCTGCAGCACCGTGAGATCTATGGCCGGGCCCGGCTGCTGCTGGCCGACGAGGTGGGTGTCGGCAAGACACTGTCGCTTGCGGTCAGCGCCATGGTGTCGGCCCTGCTGGGCGACGGGCCGGTGCTGATTTTGTGCCCATCTACGCTGACGATGCAGTGGCAGGTGGAGCTGATCGACAAACTGGGAATTCCGAGCGCGGTGTGGTCGTCCACCAAGAAGGTGTGGCTGGACCAGAACGGGCATGAAATCCGGACACGTGGGCCCGAAGACGTGGCGCGGTGCCCGGCGCAGATTGCCATCGTGTCCACCGGGCTGATCTTCCATGACTCCGAAGAGCGCCAGCATCTGTTGGCGCGCAAGTTCGGCACGGTGATCCTGGACGAAGCGCACAAGGCGCGCCGACGCGGCGGCTTGGGCCTGCAGCGGGACGAGCCCAACAACCTGCTCGACTTCATGTTGCGTATCGGCGCCCGGGCCAGGCACGTATTACTCGGCACGGCCACGCCGATCCAGACCGAGGTACGCGAGTTGTGGGACCTGCTGCGCATTCTGACGGCAGGGGCCGACTTCGTATTGGGGAAGGAGCCATTGGCACGTTGGGCCGACTGG
>JANOUM010000646.1:0-2788 GCA_031416855.1 Rhodoferax sp.
GTCCAGCACACGGCCTTCGATCTCTTCAAGGCCGGCGGGCACGGACGGGTACCACTTGACGTTGTTCAGCGCCGCACTCGGGAAGCTGGCGGCGAACTGCGTCTTGAGCTTGGCGTCCATCAACTGGTCAGCGCCCTTGGAAGCGGTGAAGTTGCCGGCGGCGCCAGCCACCTTCGCGGCAATCTCGGGACGCATGTTGAAGTTGATCCAGGCGTAGGCCGCGGCGTCGTTCTTGCCCTTGGCAGGAATGGCGAAGGTATCGATCCAGCCCAAGGCGCCGGACTTTGGCGCGATGTACTGGATGTCGGCCTTCTCGCTGTTGAGTTTCCAGCCGCCGGTATCCCACATCATGGCCCCGACGATCTCGCCGGTGCGCATGCCGTTGAGCAACTGGTCCTTGTTGTCCCAGAAGAATTTGAGGTTGCCCTTGCAGGCGATCATCGTCTTGCCCACATCGTCCATCAAGGCGCTGTAGGCCTTGGGGTTGTTGTACAGGGCGAATGGGTCTTTGCCGGACGCGAAGGCAAACGCCAGCAGGGTCGGGCGCTTGAGGCGCACGGCGGTCTTGCCCTTGAACTCGGGCTTGCACAGGTCGGGGTAGTTGCTCATCTTGGCCAGTTTGGTGTTGACCACCAGGCCGTCCGTGCCCCAGATGTGCGGCAGGCCGTAGACTTTGCCCTGCAGGGTGGTGTTCTTCTTGGTGGCGGCCAGCATCGAGGGGATGAACAGCTCGGTCTTGAGCTTGGCAAGGTCCATCGGCTTGTAGATCTTGAACTCCTGCTGTGGCCCGGTAATGCGGTCCTGCGAGGGCTGGGCCAGGTCAAAACCTGCGCCGCCGGTGGCGCGCAGCTTGGAGATCATCTCCTCGTTGTTGGACAGCGTGATCTCGACCTTGTAGCCGGATTCCTTCTCGAACTGGGCCTGCACATCGGCGGGCACGTAATCGGCCCAGGTCAGCAGGCGCAGGGTTTTCTCCTGGGCAAGGGCGGAGCCGGCCAGGCCAATCGCCAAAGCGGCGGCGACCAGCGTCATTTTTGTATTCATGGTTCTTCCTTTCGGTTTTGGGGAAAATCGGGTGCTGCAACGCAAGGGTTGCACCAGTGCAGGCTATCGCCCACACGTGACCCACCGGTGACAGAGATGACAAGCACACGACAATCTAGGGCCAAACGACGGGCGCGACACAGAGGGTTTTCCCTGAATGACGAACTGGATCGACACCCATTGCCACCTCGACGCAGCCGAGTTTGCGCCGGATCAAGCAGCGGTGCGGGCGCGGGCGGCGGCGCGCGGGGTGCGGCATTGCGTGATTCCGGCGGTGGAAGTGGCCAACTTCGACGCAGTGCGGGAGTTGGCCCGGCGGTGTGGCGACAGTTACGCGCTGGGCATCCATCCCCTGTATGTGGCGCGGGCGCAGGACGCCGACCTGGCCCGCCTCGACGATGCCCTGCACACTCTGCGGGACGATCCGCGCCTGGTGGCCGTGGGGGAAATCGGCCTGGACTACTTCGTGCGCGCGCTGTGCGAGAGCCCGTTGCGCGAGCGACAGGAGTTCTTCTACCTGGAGCAGTTGCGCCTGGCGCGCAAGCACCGGTTGCCGGTGATCCTGCATGTGCGCCGTTCGGCTGATCGCCTGCTGCATGGCTTGCGCGCCACCCGTGCTGCCGACGCGCCCTGGAGTGGCATCGCGCATGCCTTTGCGGGCAGCGCGCAGCAAGCCGACGCGTTCGTGCAGCTTGGTTTCAAGCTGGGTTTCGGCGGCGCCGTCACTTTTGAGCGCGCGTTGCAGTTGCGCCGGCTGGCCCGCCTGCTGCCCCTGGAGGCGCTGGTGCTGGAAACCGATGCGCCCGACATTGCGCCGCATTGGCTGTACCGCACCGTATCGCAGCGCGCCGGGGGCCAGGGCCAGGGGCGCAACGAGCCTGGTGAACTGCCGGCCATTGCGGCCGTCGTCGCCACCCTGCGCGACATCGACCCCTCGGCGCTGGCGCGCGCCACGCTGGAGAACGCCTGCGCCGCGCTGCCGAAGCTGCGCCGCTTGCTGGTATAACACCGCATGGTTCCGACCGCTACCGCAACACTGCCTGACGTGTACTTTTCGGACGAAGGTCCGATCCGGCACCTGCACCTGGATTCGATCTGGATCCAGGGTTCCATGAAACTGGACGCCCCCCAAGAGCTGGTGCACCAGTACATCCAGCGCATGATGGCCTGGCTGCTGTTCGTCGATGCTGATTCGGTGCCCGGGCGGCGCGCCATGCAGCTTGGATTGGGCGCCGGGTCGCTGACCAAGTTCTGCGCCAAGGTGCTGCGCATGCAGACCACTGCGATCGAGATCAATCCCAGGGTGCTGGTGGCCTGCCGCGGCTGGTTCAAGCTGCCGGCCGACAGTGCGCGCATGCAGGTGATCTTGGCCGATGCCGCGCGCGAGATTGCCGACCCGAAATGGTGCGGCACGGTGGACGCGCTGCAGGTCGACCTGTACGACCATGACGCTGCTGCGCCGGTACTCGACTCCGAAGCCTTTTACCTGGCGTGTCGCCGGCTGCTGACCGACGACGGCTGCATGACGGTGAACCTGTTCGGCCGCTCGTCGAGTTATGCGCGCAGTGTGGAAAAGATCGCAGCCGCCTTTGGCCGTGACGCGATCTGGCCGTTCAAGGCGACGCGCGAGGGCAACACCGTGGTGCTGGCGCAAAAGACGCCGACCCGGCCGGCTCGCAGTGTCTGGGCCGCGCGCGCCGATGTGGCAGAGAAGCAATGGGGGCTTCCGGCGGCGCAATGGGTA
>JANOUM010000647.1:0-2750 GCA_031416855.1 Rhodoferax sp.
CGGCGCATGCCGTAAGTCTTCGTCTTGGCCATGCGCGGAAACGCGGCGATGCGTGGCCATCGACAGGCTCAGGCTGAGCGGGCTGGGGTGATGTCTGAAATGTCGAAGGGTTTCGGGCGTCGTCAGACGTACGAAAGCCTCACATGCAGGAACCCGCGGTGGGCAGTCTGTGATCTATGGGAATTTCGGATTCGGGTGGAGCAATCGCCGCGTACTGGCGGTTGTAGGCGGTGATGCGCTGAACGGGAATGCCCGGCCTTCACGGTTGATTCCACAGCGCAGCCAGGTGCCATCCTGCCTGATCTTGACCACGGGCGCGGTGCTGCGGATGCGCACGGCAAGCGAGATCGCTGGCCGAAGCGGGTATGCTTGGGCGCATAATCGGCGCGGGCCATGCCGGGTCATGACGCGATCATCCGGGTTGCCGATGGCGGCGATGGCGGCGCGCGGGGCTGCTGCCAGCGCTCGAACGCCTCGATCACGACCATATGCCCGCCGCAGCACGGACATGGCGGGCGGACATCGCCCGGATCAACCGCTTCGGCATCATCCGGTGGTGGTGCGACGTCGAGCAGCTGGCGCGCGAGCGCGATGCTGGTCTTACGCGAGGACGCGGCGAGCAGGCCATAGTGCCTGATACGGTGGAAGCCCTTCGGCAGGACGTGGAGCAGGAAGCGTCGGATAAACTCGTCCGTTGCCAGCGTCATGATCCGCTGACGCTCGGGGCCATCGCGGCGATAGTCCTTGAAGCGGAGGATGACGCCTTGCTCGTCGAATGCGATCAGCCGCCGGTTCGATATGGCGATCCGGTGCGTGTAGCGCGACAGATAGGCGAGCACCGCTTCGGGGCCTCCGAAAGGCGGCTTGGCATAAACCACCCAGCGCTTCTTTCTGATGGGCGACAGGTAGCGCAGGAGCGCACACCTGTCGGTCAAGTATGCTAGATGGCCAAAGAAGGCGAGCTTGTTGCTTTGGTGGAGCGCCATCAGTCGTGTCAGGAACAACCGCCGGAACAGGCTGCCCAGCACGCGCACAGGGAGCAGGAAGGCGGGACGCGACGATATCCAGCGCATTCCATCGGGTGCGATGCCGCCGCCCGGCACGATCATGTGAACATGCGGATGGTGGGTCATCGCTGATCCCCACGTATGGAGCACCGCCGTGATGCCGATCCGCGCGCCAAGGTGCTTGGGATCAGCGGCGATGGTCAGCATCGTCTCCGACGCTGCTTTGAACAGCAGGTCGTAGATCACCGCCTTGTTCTGGAAGGCAATGTCGGCAACCTCAGCAGGCAGCGTGAACACCACGTGGAAGTAACCCACGGGCAACAGGTCGGCCTCGCGTTCGGCAAGCCAGATGCGTGCAGCAGCGCCCTGGCACTTCGGGCAGTGCCGGTTGCGACAGCTGTTATAAGCGATCCGCCAATGCCCGCAGTCGGTGCAGGCTTCAACATGACCGCCAAGGGCTGCGGTGCGGCAGGTCTCGATCGCCGTCATCACCTTGAGCTGGACGAGGTTCAGATGCCCGGCATGGGCAGCCCGGTATGCAGAACCTGCAGCGCGGAAGATGTCGGCGACCTCAAGGTTGGCACGCACCGGCTCAGCCGGGCGGCGTCTTGCCTTCCATCAGCGCCATCAACCGGTCGAGCGGTCCTGCAACGGCGTGGATCGTCTTTGTCGAGACCTTGGTGTAGATCGCGGTGGTGTCGATCTTGGCATGGCCAAGCAGCACTTGAATGACTCGGATATCGACATTCTGCTCAAGCAGGTGCGTCGCAAAGCTGTGACGCAGCGTATGCGGGCTGACACGCTTCTTGATCCCGGCGACCTCAGCTGCTTCCTGAACGGCGCGGTGCAGTTGCCGCGACGAGATCGGATCGGTGTAGCTGCGGCCCGGAAAGAGCCAGCCATGCGGGAACATCACGCCCCGCCGCTTGCCCTCGCGCCACCACAGGCGCAGCAGTTCCAAGAGCTGCGGCGAGAGCATGGCGTTGCGGTCCCTGCCGCCCTTACCCTGTTCGACCCGGATCAACATGCGCTGGCTGTCGATATCGTCAATCTTGAGATGCGTGACTTCCGACACGCGAAGCCCCGCGCCGTAAGCCACACCCAGCGCGGCCTTATACTTGATGCCAGGGGCCGCTTCGAGCAGCCGCGCGGTCTCCTCGACGCTCAGCACCTCGCGCATCTTGTGGGGTCGGCGCGTGGCAACCAGGCTGCGGGCGAGACCCTGACGCTTCAGTGTCACGCCGTAGAAGAAGCGCAGCGCCGAGACCGCGCCGTTGATCGTCGATGCACTGGCGCCGCGCTCATGCTGGTGGATCTGGAAGCTGCGCAGATCATCTGCCGTCGCCGTATCGGGAGGGCGGCCCAGAAATGCGGCTAAACGCCGAACATGGCGGATATAGTCCTGTTGCGTATGCGGGCCGAGCCCCCGCATCATCATGTCGTGCTGCATGCGCTGGCGCAGCGGGTTTACCCGAGCGGTTGTCGTCATCATATCCATGGCAAGTTCCTCTTGGTTGAAGGAACTCCACGGTCGAACGGCGACTCAGCACCGCCCAAAGCCCGAATTTACCAGCCTACGTTACCGCACGCGACCCTCCCGCGAAGCGGGTTCGTGCATGTGAGTGTAAAGCGGACCGTCCGCTTCCCACCCCAATCCCGACATTCCGGAAGTAGGCCGGCGGCCCACATTTCATTTTCCTACATCGCGCGTTTCTGGTTGAAGCTCGGCGATGCACGTCCGCT
>JANOUM010000648.1:0-3300 GCA_031416855.1 Rhodoferax sp.
TTCCATCAGGTCCTCGCGCCGTACTCCCTGCTGCTGCATGCGCTGGCGGTGCGCGAACCCGCGCATGCCCTGGTCGGCGAACCAGCGGCGCGAGCGCAATTCGGCAAGGGTCTTCATGGGTGTTTTCACGGATGGCGGACGTTTTTGTTAGCGCTAACATTAACACCCGTCATTCCTGTTGTCATCGTGGCAAACCCTAATAAGTCATCTATATCACCTGTGACGGATGCCGCCCTCCCTGCTGGCGAACCACTCCTGCAGGCGCGGTCGCGCGGGCGCGGCCACGGGCGTGCCACGCAGGCCACCGTGGCACTTCATGCGGGGGTCACGACCATGACGGTGTCGCGCTACCTGCGCAATCCGCAACGCGTGGCGGGCGTCACCGCTCAGCGCATTGCAGCCGCGCTGGCCCTCACTGGCTACACCCCGAACAAACATGCCGGGATGCTTGCCAGCGGGCGGTCCAGCGTGGTTGCGGTCATCATCCCCAATATTGCGACCGCAACCTTCGCCGAGACGGTACAGGGCCTGAGCGACCTGCTGCAGCCGCGTGGGATGGAACTGCTGCTGGCCTCCACCAACTACTCACTCGAACGTGAGGAAGAGCAGATCCGGGCCGTGCTGGGCTGGTCGCCGTCGGCGCTGGTGGTCACCGGGCGCCGGCACAGCGACGCGGCACTGACCATGATGCGTCAGGCGCAGTCCGACGGAGTGCCGGTATTGGAGATGTGGGACCACGATCCGCAGGACCACGACTTTGTGCAGGTGGGGTTCAGCCATCGGGCGGTGGGCGCCATGATGGCGGAACATATGTTGCAGCAGGGCCATCGGGACCTGGCCTATGTGGACAGTGGCGTCGGGGAAGACTTCAGGGCCCATGAAAGGGCCCGGGCCTTTGTCGACGCCAGCAGCAGGTCCGGTGCGCGGGTGCGCGTTTTTGACGCGCCGCGGATCGAGCCCATGGCCGCCGGCCGTGCGGCATTTGCAGCGCTGCAAAAGGCCGGTCTGCCGCGCGCGCTTGCTTTTGCCAGTGACAATTTCGCGGCGGGTGCTTACCTTGGCGCCATCGAGGCACGGATCGATGTGCCGGGCGAGTTGGCGATGCTGGGTTTCGGGGATTTTCCGATCTCTCGCCAGTTGCCGGGCGGCATCAGTACGGTCAGTGTCTCGCCCTACGAAATCGGCCAGGTGTGCGCACGGCACCTGATGGCCGCCTGGGCCGCGTTGCGCGCCGGCCGTACACCGTCGCGCCGGCACCGTATCGTAAGCCCCAGGATCGTGGCGCGGCAATCGAGCCGGGGACAGCTCAGCCCGCCGTGACTTTCGCCGCCTTGATCACACGGGCCCACAGGTCGATCTCGCTCCTGAGAAACGCCGCGAACTCGTCCGCCCCCTTGGCGTTGATCCGGAATCCCTGCTGGGTCGCGCGTTCCGTCATGTCGGGTGCTGCCATGATCCGGACGATCTCGCGCGAATAACGCTCGACGATGGCGTCTGGCGTCTTGCCCTGTGCCATGACCGCGGTCCAGTTCTCGACCTGCAACGCCGGCATGCCGGCCTCGATCGTGGTGGGGACGTCCGGAACCATCGCGTTGCGGGTCGGGCTGCACAGTGCCAGGGCGCGCAGTTTGCCCGCCTTGACATGCGCGATCGATTCGGGGAAGTTGGAAAAAATGATGTCGATCTGTCCGCCGATCAGGTCGGCGACAGCGGGCGCGCCGCCGCGGTAGGGCACGTGCGTCATCGCCGAATGGTTGATGTCGTTGAACAGCGCCATGGTCAGGTGCGGCGGTGTCCCATTGCCGCTGGAGCCGGCATTGAGCGTGCGCGCCTTGGCGACCCGCACCAGGTCCTTGAAGTCGGTGATCGGGCTGCT
Organism: Rhodoferax sp.; assembly: GCA_031416855.1. Lineage (GTDB taxonomy): Bacteria > Pseudomonadota > Gammaproteobacteria > Burkholderiales > Burkholderiaceae_C > CAISIP01. The sequence goes on from JANOUM010000648.1 coordinate 1,877, forward strand.
GGCCGGCACCACCACCAGCATCGGCGAGCCCACCAGCAGTGCCACCGGGCGCAGGTCGCGGGTGAGGCTGTAGGGGGCATCCGGAAACAGCGTGACATTGGCTGCATGTGCCAGCGTGATCGCCAGCAGGTTGCTGCCGTCCGGCGCCGATTTAGCCACGAAGTCGGCACCAATCTGCGCATTGCCGCCCGCTCTGTTCTCGACCACCACCGGCACCTTGAGGACTTCGGTGAGTTTCTGGGCGACCGATCGTGCCATCACGTCGGTCAGTCCGCCCGGGGGGAACGGAACGACGTACCTGACCGTCATGCCGGCGCGCGGGAACTCCTGCGCACGCGCAAGGCCTGGCAGTCCGAGAAGGGCACCGGCGGCGGCGACCAGATGGCGTCTTTGCATGGTGTGGCTCCGGGTAGTGCTGGCGTTCAGCCGGCGAGCAAATCGAGTTGCGCCCGCAGCGCGTCTGAAACGGTGATGCCGGCGTGTTGCGCGGCGCGCTCCAGCACCAGGCGGCGCGCACCGGCCAGGCGCACGCCGTCGTCGACCAGCATTTCGGTGATGAGTGTTTCGATCCGGTCGAAGTACCGGTCGGAGCCCGCCAGCGCGCCCGGATCGACCACGATGAAGGCCTGACCGATACCTGGCTGGTTGCCCTCATCGACGAAGAACGACGAGGCCTCGAAGCCGAACTGCGCGCCGATCACCGCAGTGACCAGCAGTTCGACCACCAGGGCCAGCATCGCGCCCTTGGGGCTGCTCACGGCACCTATGGGCAGCATCGAGCCCATCATGCCGGCCTTCGGGTCGGTGGTGGGTTGCCCGGTGGCATCCAGTGCCCAGCCCACAGGGATGCTCCCGCCCTCCTTGGCGGCGACCATCAGCTTGCCGCGGGCGACCTCGCTCAGCGACAGGTCGATCATCAACGGATCCCTGTTGCGGCGCGGGAATATCGCCGCTACCGGGTTGGTGCCGAAGATCGGGTGTTTGCCGCCGGCTGCCGGCATGGCGGCGGGCGAATTGGCGAATGCGAGGCCGACCATGCCGGCTTCCGCCACGGGGCGCAGGTGGTCGACCAGCACGCCGGCATGGTGGCTGTGGGTAACGCCGGCGAAACATACGCCGAACTCCCTGGCTGCCAGCAGCGCCTGGCTGATCGCCAGGTCGCAGGCGGGGAAGGCCAGTCCGTGTTGCGCGTCCACCAGCAGTGCCGCGCCCTTGCGGCGCGTGATGGCAGGCTGCGCGGTGCCGACGGCCCGGCCATTGCGCAGGTGGGTGGTGTATTGCGGCACCCGGCTCAGGCCGTGCGAGGCCAGGCCCTGGGACTCGGCCAGCACCAGCGCGCGCGCGGTCGAGGCGGCCATGGCTGCGCCGGCACCGGCCTGGCGCAGCGCCCTGTCGACCAGATCGGTGGCCTGCGCCAATGTGAG
>JANOUM010000649.1:0-9401 GCA_031416855.1 Rhodoferax sp.
TCCGGCAGCCTGCTGCCGACGCTCCAGCAGCCGCGGGAACAGCGCATACACCGCGTCCATGCGTTCCTTGACGGCTGCGCGCGCAATGATGGCAGCGCCCACGGCGAGGTTGTCCTCGACGCTGAGCTGCTTGAATATCAGTCGACCCTCTGGCACCTGGGCCATGCCCTGGCGCACCAGTTTGTGGGTTGGGACACCGACAATCGATTTGCCGTCCAGCGTGATGCCGCCCCCGGCAATGTGCCCGTGGTGAAGGGAGAGTAGTCCGCTGACCGCGCGAATGAGTGTGGTCTTGCCGGCCCCATTGGCGCCGAGCAGGGCCACGATGCTGCCCTTGGGAACCGAGAGGCTCACGCCGTCCAGTGCCAGGCCCTTGCGCGCGTAGCCGACGGACAGGTCCTTGACTTCAAGCAGCATGCCCATCAGGTCCTGCTCCCGGTGGCGAGGCGATTGCGGATCTGGCGCCCGATACCGGCCAGGCCACCCGGGGCGAAAATCAGCAGCAGGATCACCAGCAGCCCGAACACCAGTTGCACCAGCTGTGCCTTGTGTTCGATCAGCAGCAGGCGCACCAGCCCGCTCGAGTCGCTGGCCTGGGTGGCGAAGCCGGTGATGATGGAGGGCAATAGCAGCCAGACGGCAGCACCCACCAGGGATCCGCGCAGCGAACCCATGCCGCCGATGATGATCATGGCGATGAACTGGATCGCGAAATTGATGTTGAAGGCCTCGGAATTCAGGTTGGTGAGGTAGTACGCATACAGCGCCCCGGCCACGGCGGCGATTGACGAGCTGAAGGCAAATGCCTTCAGGCGCAGGATGCGCACGTCCACGCCGACCGAAGTGGTGGCAAGTTCATGGTCGCGCATGGCCATCATCACCCGGCCTTCGCGGGTATGCAGGCTGTTGCGCAAGCCCCAGTACACCAGGGCGACCAGCGGCAGCAGGAAAAAGTACCAGCGCGTCGGTGAACTGAGGTCAAAGCCCAGCAGCGTGGCCGGCTTGTAGGGCACGCCGACGACGTCGAAGGCCTTGAATTGGTACTCCATGAACGCAAAGACAACGATGTAGTGCATGGCGAATGTCGACAGCACGAAATACAGGCCCCGCACGCGCAGCGACGGCAGGCCGGCCAGAAGACCGGCGACGGCGCCCGCCGCGCCGGCCGACAGTAGCACCAGGGGAAACGGCCAGCCCAATTTCGTCCCGGTGAAGGCCGCGGTCATGGCGCCGACGGCGTAAAAGCCGGCGTGCCCGATCGAGATCAGCCCAGCGCAGCCGGTCAGGTAGTTGAGCGACAACGCGCCGAGCATGGCGATCAACATCAGGTTGATCTGGGACAGACCCAGATTGAGCAACTGCATATTGGACAGGCGCACGCCGAAGATAGCGCGCTCGGTCAACAAAATCGGCAGATAACACAGCAGGGCAACGACGATTGCCGCCCACACCCAGCGTATGGCACGGTTCGAGCCCGGCTGCCGCGCTTCGGCGGTGGTGGTCTGTGGGTTCATGGCGGGAGCCTCAGATGGCGCGACCGATCGGGGGTCAGACGCGTCCGAGCTCGCGCTGGCCGAACAGGCCCCAAGGGCGGACCATCAGGATCAGCAGGAGCAGCGAGTAGATCACGATGTCACTGGACTTGGGCGATATGTAAGTGGCTGAGAGCTGCTCGATCAGACCGACCAGCAGGCCCCCTATGATCGCTCCGGGGATGCTCTGCAAGCCGCCGATGACAACCGCCGGCAGGGCCAGCAGACCGATCGCCTCGATGTCGGTGGACACCAGTTGCAACTGGCCGAGGAAGACGCCGCCGATGGCCGCCAGGGTGCTTCCAATCGCCCAGGCCAGGCGGTTCATCACGTTTACGTTTACGCCCGACACCACGGCGGCCTCGTGTCCGTCTGCGGTGGCGCGCATCAGCAAGCCGATCGAGGTATAGCGGAAGAAAGCGCCGAAGGCCGCCATGCAGGCCCAGCTCACCAGCGCAGCAGTAAGGTGCAGTTGCGAGACGCGCACATTGCCCACCAGGAAGATCCCGGTCGGCAAGGGCATTGTCAGGTTGCGGCCCTGCGAACCGAAGGTGATCTCGATGATGGCGCGCAGCACGATCGACAGCGCGATCGTCAGCATGATGACCGACAGCATCGGCCGCCCTGCCAGCGGCTGGATCAGAAGTACGTGGATCACCACACCCAGGATGGCCGCCGCCACGATGATGAACAGCACCGCCAGCGGGAACGGCAGCCCCAGCAGGGTGATCGCGGTGATGGCGAAGAATGCGCCGCACACCACGAACATGCCCTGCGAGAAGTTGAATACGTCGGTGGCCTTGAAGACCACCGCAAAGCCCAGCGCTACCAGTCCGTAGATGCTGCCGAGGGCGAGGCCGCTGAAGAGAACCTGTGCAAGCATGTCGTTCGCCTGGTCGCGCTGGTCGCGGACTACCTGGTGTACTTCGCGTAGTCGCTGTAGTCGCCGATCGACTTGAACTTCTTGGTCGTGTAGTCGTAGTCGAACACCTTGAGCAGGACCGGGCCGTCATGGTTGGTCGGCGTATAGGTCACAGGTGCCATCAAACCCTTGGTGTCTAGCGTGAAGCCCTTGCTCAGGTACTCGACCAGCCTGGCGCGTGTCGGCTGCGCTCCGACGTTGATCAGCGCGTCGGCGGCCATCTTGGCGGTGGTCCATCCATGTACATAGTTGACATCGTCCTTCATGTTGCCGTGGCCAACCTTGTCGGCGTAGGCAGACAGCTCCAGGTTGCCCGGACTGTTGTCCGAACCGCCGGGCGTCAGGCAGCTCACGAAGGCGTAGTTGTCGCCTGCCTGTTGCCCCATGGCGACAAAAATCTGTGGCGCGCCCAGATAGGTGATGCCGAAGCCGGGGATCTTCGAGCCGTACTGCGCCAGGCCCTTCATGGTCAGGATGGCGGTGTTGGACACGCCGTAGATGGTGATCAGGTCCGGCTTGGCGGCGATCACCTCGAGCACCTGTGGCGTGGCGTCCACCGCCGTCACCTTCATCGTGGTCATCACCGCCGTGCCGCCGTACTTGGCAGCCACGTCCTTGACGTAGTCATGGTACTCCTGGCCACCAGCGCTCTCGATCGACACCGTCATGATCTTCGGGTTCTTGAGCTTGAGTTTGTCGACGTAGTGGCCGATGCCGGCCTGCGCCATCTGCTTGTAGCCGCAAAAGCCGCTGTAGGTCATCGGCGAGACCGGTTCGTTCAGGGCTTTGGTTGGGGTGTAGGTGCCCAGGACAGGCACCTTGCCGCTGCGGATGGTGGGCGCCAGCGCGACCTGCGAGCTCGAGGAACCCACCCCCGAGATGCCGATGACGGGTGTTTGCCCGACCAGTTTTTCGTAGTTGATCTTGTCTTGCGCGGGGTTGAAGCGGCTGTCCTCGGCCAGCACGTTGATCTTTCGACCGTGCACGCCGCCGGCTTCGTTGATCTTGCGCATGTAGTCCTGGAAGCCGTTTGTCCAGATGCCCTGCGAGGCCGAGGTCGGGCCGCTCAGGTCCATCATGACACCCCAGTCGATGCGGTCTTTGTAGACGCCGTCGCCTGGTGTTTCCTGCTGGGCTGCCGCACCAAAGGCGGCGCCGCTGATCACCAGGCTGGCGATCAGTCGTGCCGCGACTGGTCGGATGGCCGGTGTGGCCGATGGGTGGTCCGCGGGGCGGATGGCTGGTGCAGATGCCTTCATGCTGTCTCCTGGTTGATGCACTCCATGACGGATGTGCGGCGGTTGACGAGTGACAAACCCCTGTTTTTCGAGTAATCGAAAAGTGATCTATATTTTCGAAAAGTATACCATCGGGTATATTTTGTTGGTGTGCTAGTAGACTCTGCGCCTAGGTGTTTTCCCTGTGCGGTGGCTACAGGGCAGCGCCGCCGTCCATGGCGACTTCGGAGCCGGTCATGTACCGGCTGGCGTCGCTGAGCAGGAACAGCACCAGGCCGGCGATTTCCTCCTTGGTGCCCAGGCGTTTCATCGGGATCTGCTGGACGCGGTGCAGATTCTCTTCGCGCGTTCGTACGTCGAGCATGTTGGTGTCGATTGGGCCGGGGTGGACCGAGTTGACGCGGATGTTGCTGGGTGCCAGTTCGAGCGCCGCCGCCTTCGTCATGCCGCGCACCGCCCACTTGCTGGCGGTGTAGGCGATGGAATTGGGAGCGCTGCGCAGCCCGACGGTGGAGGACATGTTGACGATCGTGCCGGTGCCGGTGCGCTGGAGCGCGGGGACCACGGCGCGCATACCCAGAAAGGTGCCCAGCTGGTTGATGCGGGTGTGGCGTTCGAACTCGGCGGCGTCGGTATCCACCAGCGCCGCCGGCTTGTAGACCCCTGCGTTGTTGACCAGCCCATGCAGCGCGCCCAGCCGCTCGGCCGTGGCAACCGCATCGCGCCATTGCGCCTCGCTGCCCACGTCGAGCGGCTGGAACACGCAGGCAGGCCCCAGTTCGGTCGCGAGTTTCTGGCCCGCTTCGGTCAAGACGTCGCCGATCACCACCCGCGCGCCCTCTGCGACCAGCCCGCGCGCCTGCGCCTCGCCCAGGCCGCGAGCGCCGCCAGATACCAGGTAGACCCTGTTCTCGAACCTGTTCATGTGAATTCCTTGGTTGCGTTGTCGCCCGTGGACTTACAGTGCCGTACCGTGGTCGCGCCAGCCGATGCACTTCAGCGTGCTGCCGCGTAGCGGCCCGATGCGCTCGGCTGCGGCCACGGTGGTGTCCCACTGAGCCTCGCTGGTGGCCTCCAGTGGCTGGAAGTTGCAGCCCGGGCCCAGGTTGGCAGCCAGCGCCTGGCCTTGTTCAACCGGTACGTCGGCGACCATGACAGGTGCACCTTTGGCGACCGGCTGGCGTTCCTGTGCCTCCCCCAGGCCGCGTGAGCCGCTGGAGATCAGGAACACCTGCAGGTCGAATCGGGCCATGGGGGATGCCTCGGGCGCAGGGGTCGAGTGGCGGCCGCCGATGGGTCAGCCGGCCGCCGCCGTGGGCGCGCCACGGTGCATCGCATCGCCGATGGCAGCACACACGAAGTCGAGCATCAGGTTGCTGGCCTGAACCAGCTTGCCGTGCATCAGCATGCCGTGCATGTGGTCGCTCAGGTGCAGTACGGTGACACGCACGTCGTCGGCTTCGAGCCGGCGTGCGTATTCGCGGCCTTCGTCGCACAGCGGGTCGTGTGTGAGGGTCATGACCAGCGCGGGCGGTGTGCCAGCCAGGCTCTTGGCCAGCAGCGGTGAGGCCCGCCAGTCGCGCCGGTTGGCGGCGTCAGGCATGTAGTGGTCGATGAACCAGTGCATGGTGGCGGCCGTCAGGGGCACACCCGAGGTCACGCGGCCATAGGAGGCGCACTGGGCGGTCAGGTCGACCACCGGGTAAAGCAGTGCCTGGTACATGGTGGGCGGCGCCGTGCCGTCGCGCCCCATCAGGGCCAGCACTGCCGCCAGGTTGCCGCCGGCGCTGTCGCCCCCGACGGCGATGCGCCCCGGCGCAATCGACAACGCGTCGGTGTTGTCGGCCACCCATTGCAGTGCGGTGGTCGAGTCCACCAGAGCAGCCGGAAAACGGTGTTCCGGTGCCAGCCGGTAGTCGACCGCCACCACGCAGATGCGGGCCCGGTTGGCCAGGATGCGGCACAGCCGGTCATGGCTGTCCAGGTTGCCGATGACCCAGCCGCCGCCGTGCAGGAACACCATGCAGGGCAGGCGTTCGGCGTCCGAGGCGCCGATGCCGCGGTAGACCCGCAGGGTCAGGTCGCCTCCTTCGCCCTGAATCGTCAAGTCGCGTACCGAGGCGACATCGGCGATGGCCGGTTGCACCACGTTCCAGCCCGCGGCGTAGGCGGTGCGGGCCTGCTGCGGCGTCAGCTGCTCGAACGGGCGCGCGCCGGCCTTGCGGCCGGCTTCAATCATGGCGGTGACCTGGGGATCCAAGCTTGGCATGGTGCTTACGTTCCTTTCCAGTGGGGGGGGCGCTTCTCGGCGAACGCCGCTGCGCCTTCGCGGGCGTCGGCCGATTTGAGCACCGGCCCGGTGATCGATTCCTGGCGCGTGAACAGCTCGGACGTGGGCCAGTCGCGCTGTTCGACGATCACCATGCCGTCGACGTGTTCCACCAGGACTTCGCTGGACATGTGCCCTTGGTGTTCGCGTCGTGGGGGCCGCGTCGGCTGTCCGTGTCAGGGGACCAGCTCGAACCAGAAATCGAGCGTGTCGCCGGTGCGCTTTTCGGCAAACCGGGTGATCACCGGAGTGCCGACGGCCAGTTGCGCCGCCGCCTTCGCGCCGTCGCTCAGGTCCAGCCCCTTGAAGTAGCCGCCGATCGCGGTATCGGCACCCTTGAGCAGCACGTAGCCGAAGGCGTACGGCGGGTCAGGCAGGTTGTTGAAGGCCTCGTACACGATGGTGAAACACTCGATCGTGCCCTCGGGGCCGACCGCCACCCATTCCTTGGTCGGCTCCAGGGTTTCGTCCGAAAATGCCCGCGGTGGCACCAGCACCCGGCCCGACTTGGGGTCGCGCCGGCCATAGATCTGGCTGTTGTCTCGGATCTGCGCGAAGAACCAGCTGGCGGTTTCGCCCAGCGCATGCTGGTAGGTGATATTCCACTTCTCGGTGCGCGTCATCAGTTCCATGTCGATGTCCTTTGTCTGTTCGATCGTATTCAGGCTTCCACCACCATCGCGCCAAAGAACTGGTGATCGCCACCGTTCCCGCTGCCGATGGCGCGTTGCGCGCCCTTGACCTGGTGTCCGCCCGCGCGACCCCATACCTGCAGGGCCGCTTCGGCCACCCGCACCATCGCGGTCACCGCGATGGCATTGGTGCACAGGGTGCCGCCCGACGGGTTGACGGGGTTCGGCCCGCCGATCATGAAGTGCCCTTCCCGCAGCATCTGGGGCGATTGGCCCAGTGGCGCCAGGCCGGCGGCTTCGATGGCGTGGAACTCGGTGTTGCTGAACGGCGAGTAGAGCTCTGCGGCGTCGATCTGGCGCACCGGGTCGGTGATGCCGGCCATCTTGTAGGCGCGGTGGCAGGCTTCACCCAGCGCCTGCGCGTCGGCGTGGTCGGCGGTGTAGCCGTTGCCCATGCGGTCGCCGATGTAGTAGCTCTCGGTACTGTGGGCCACACCGGTGATCCACACCGCGTCCAGGCCATGGCGTCGGATGTAGTCTTCCGATGCCAGCACCATCGCGCAGCCGCCGGTGGACTGCGGACAGGCGTCGAAAAGCTTGATCGGCCACGAAATCATGCGCGAATTCATGACCTCCTCGATCGTGGTGAGCTCGCGCAGATGGGCATGGGGGTTCAGGGCGGCGTGCGCCCGGCTCTTGACCACGATGCGCGCCATGTCCTCTTGCGTCATGCCGTACTTGTGCATGTAGCGTATCGCCGACATGGCCAGCATCGTGATCGTGCCCAGCGGCAGCGGCCGCTCGTAGATCGGGTCCCAGATCTTGTTCAGGATGGTCTGGGAGTCGCCGCATTCGCCCACCTTGTCGGCACCCGCCACGAGCACCAGATCGCAGGCGCCGGCGGCGATGTGCGAGTGCGCCGCCGCCAGTGCGGAGATGCCGGTGGAGCCGCCGGTGTTGATGCGCATGAAGCGCTTGTTGCGAGCGCCCACGGCATCCACACCCAGGCGCTCGGCGTTGCCGATGCCAAGCAGCGCGTCGGGCGCCAATGAATAGACGACGGCCTCGATCTCGTCGAGCTGGCGTCCGGCGTCGGCCATGGCCAGGGACACGGCCTCGCGGACCAGCTCCGGATAGTTTGCATCGCGCCGGCGCGCCTTGAACGCTGATTGCCCGATGCCGATGATTCCAACGCGCGGCACCTTCATGACCCGGTCTCCCTGGGATTGCGGCCGAAAACGACCACGGTGTTGTATTGCATGGCAAACCCGCTGGCACCATGCGCGACCGCGCTAGACACGCCGGCCTGTTGGTGCGCGCCGGCGCAGCCGCGTGTCTGGTTGGCGGCTTCAGCGATGCGCATCATGCCGGTGCAGAAGACCGGATTGAATGACACGGCGCCGCCGGAGAGATTGACCGGCAGTTTCCCGCCGCGCGTGAAATCGCCGCGCTCAATCGATGCACTCCAGTGTTCGCGCGCGCACAGGCCCAGCCCCTCCAGTGCGACCAGTTCCTGGTAGGGGGTGGCGTCGGCCACTTCGGCCAGGTCGAAAGCCGGCGCCTCCCGGTTCGTGTCGGCCTCGGCGTACGCCTGCGCGGCGGCTGCCGCCAGCGAGGGCAGGGTGGCGAGATCACGGTCGCCCAGGTAGGCAGTCTCGGTGGCCCAACCCAGGCCGTGCACCCACGCGGCCTTGCTGCCCTGGTGCTCGGCGATCCACTCGCCACTGGCCAGCACCAGCGCGACCAATCCGAACGCGGGCGGTGCGACCATGCCCTCGGTGATGGGCCAGCGCAGCATGCGGCTGTTGGCGATCAGCACCGGCTCGCGCGGCGACGCGCACAGGTGCGCATAGGCCTCGGCGCCGTGGCGCCGGTTTTGCTCGGTCACGGCGATCGCGGCCGCGCGCAGGCCGGGCACCCGGGCCTCCAGTGCATTGGCCTGCAGCGCATGCGCCGACAGATCGTCCAGTGGCAACGAGCGGTGGTAATAGGGGTCGTTGCTCAGGCGCTGGGTCTCGCCGACGGAGTCGGTTTCCAGCGGGCTCCAGGACACCACCAGCTGCGTGGCGTACATGCCGGACCGCACGCGCAGCGCGCCCAGTACGAAGGCGTGCTCGGAACTGGATGGCGTGGACAGGATGTCGCGACCGACGCCGCCCACCGAGCCCGACGCCATCATGATCGAGATCGCACGGCCGTCGAGCTGGTCGTTGCTGGCCACGACGATGCCATCGATGTCCTCGATTGTCAGACCGGCATTTCGCAGCGCCGCGTGGGTCACCGCATGCAGGGCCTCCTCGAGTGACGTGCGGCCCGGGCGGTGTGGCGCGTGGATGGCGCTGCCAATGACACCGACCTGCGTGTGTATTCCCATAACCTGCCTTTGACGTAGTCAGCGAGTTGCCGGAAAAAATGTTTCGCAAATTCGAAACAAAATCCAGCGTTTCGAAAACTGTACCACAAACGCTATGCCAGCGCGGCATTTTTCCTACGGACAAGACCCAACTTTAAACCCATGAGACATAACTTATACTGTTGAGTACGTATTGATCTTGTCATTCTGGGAGGTTTCCGATGTCGTCCCTGCCGCTGCACGGTGTGCGGGTCCTCACCATGGCGGAGCAGTACCCAGGGCCCTACGCCACGATGCTGCTGTGCGACCTCGGTGCCGACGTGATCCTGGTCGAGCGCCCCGGAAGCGGCGACCCATCGCGGCGCTTTCCCGGCTTGTTCGCGGCGTTCAACCGC
>JANOUM010000650.1:0-15265 GCA_031416855.1 Rhodoferax sp.
GACCGCTTGTCCAAGTTGCGCCGCCGGGCCATACTCATGGCGCAACAACTACGGGGTTTCATGGTCATCTCCCCTGAATTCAGGAAAAACCGCCTGCTCGCAGCCCTGTCTGAGGATGCGCGGCAACGCCTGCTGCCGTACCTTGAAACGGTCGACATGCCATTGGGCCAGACGCTCTACGAACCGGGGCGCACACTGGCGCAGGTCTATTTTCCAATCACCTCGATCATCTCGCTGATCTACGAAATGGAGAACGGTGCGTCGGCCGAAATTGCCGTCGTGGGCCACGAGGGCATGGTCGGCATTTCGCTGTTCATGGGCGGGTCTACGCCCAGCCGCGCCGTGGTGCTCTGCGCGGGCCGTGGTTTAGTGCTGCCGGCGGCGGTGATACAAGCGGAGTTCGCCCGATCCGGCGCGTTGATGCGCCTTTTGCTGCGCTACACCCAGGCGCTGATCACACAGATGGCGCAAACGGCGGTGTGCAACCGGCTCCACACCCTGGACCGGCAGCTCTGTCGCTGGCTGCTGATGAGCCTCGACCGCCTGCAGGGCAACCAACTCGTGATGACGCATGAACTGATCGCCCACATGCTCGGCGTGCGCCGCGAGGGCGTGACAGAAGCGGCTCTCAAGTTGCAGGCCGCCGGTCTGATCCGTTATGTGCGCGGGCACATTTCCGTGCTGGACCGCCAAGGCCTGGAACAACGCAGCTGCGAGTGTTACGCGGTGGTCAAGAAAGAATATGAGCGGCTGTTGCCGCTCGAACCCGGTTCGTAGACAGGTTCTATCGGATCTCCAGGCCAATGCCGCGGTATCCGATGAAGCGGCAGAACCGGTCGAACATCGGCTCGCCGCTGACCCTGAATTGCTGGCGCGAGCCGTTGGCTTGGGCGCGGCTGAAGGCAAAGTCCAGAAACGGCTCGCGGGCCGCGATCTTGGCCCTGAGCTCGCTGCGCTCGGCCTCGTTCCAGCCGTTGGCCTCTTCGGTGTCGGTGTCCGCCACGAAGGCCCCGACCCGGATGCCCAGCATTTCCTGCACCGGGCCGGAAACCTTGGTGAATTCCCCGTTTTCGCCCTGCTCCCAATACCAGTCGGAGGCCAGTTCGGTCAGGCTGCGATAACGGGCCTCGCTCTCGCGCAATTCGGCGGTCCGCTCCTGCACGGCCTGTTCGAGCAGCTTGTTGTGCTGCTCCAGCTGTCTATACAACAGCCGTACTTCCAGCATGTTGTGAATCCGCGTCGTGACCTCGACCAGGTCAAGCGGCTTGCTGATGAAGTCCTTGGCTCCAGCCTGCAATGCCCGCAGCTTGTGGCCCGGTTGCGCCGTCAACACGATGACTGGCAGATAACTTTCCGCCTCGTTGGTCTTCAGGCCTTCCATGATCTGAAAGCCATCCATGACGGGCATCTGCAGGTCCAGCAGGATCAGGTCATAACGGTTCTTGCGATGCAGCGCGCAGACCTCGGTCGGGTCCGTGGTCGAGGCAACGCGGAGGTAGCCGGTTTCTGCGAGCAGTTGTTCGAGCATGCCCACGTTGGACAATTGATCGTCAACGATCAGGATGCTGGCATTGCGAATATCGGTCGCATCTGGCATGATTTTTTCTCTCCCTTTTATTCGGGCTGGCGCTGTTCAGCCCGAGCGATCTCCAGGATTTTTCGCCCAATATCTTCTGGCGAAAGGACAAAGTCGACACATCCACTGGCCATGGCGCTTTGCGGCATGTCGGGCTGGGTCGCCGTGTCGGGTAGTTGCGCGATCGTCATGCCGCCGGCATCCTGGATGCCACACAAGGCGGCGGCGCCATCACCATCGTAGCCAGAGACAATCACGGCAATCACCTTGCCATGCCAGCACGCGATCAGCGAGCGCAGGAAAACGGTGATCACATCGGGCCAGCCCCGGGGCTTCGAAATGGGCTTTAAAAGAAATACGCCATCACCGACGTGCAGATCCCGATTCGCGGGAATGATGAATACGCGATCAGGCTCGATCTGCAGGCTTTCCGTGATCAGCTCGACCGGCATGCTGGTGAAGCGGGGCAGAACTTCATGCAGTTGCGTCGGCATGATGGTGATGTGGTTCACGATGACGATCGCCACCCCCATGTCAGATGGAAGATGTTTCAAAAGCCGGATATAGGCGTCCAGGCCGCCGGCCGACCCGCCGACGCAAACAATCGGGAAACGTTTCATGGATGGCCCCTGCCGCCGGCGGGTTGGGGTTCCTTCGCCAGGTTCATTTCGATCCAGAAAACACTGCCTTCCCCGAGCGTGCTGTGTACACCGATAACGCCCCCCATCAATTCGATCAGCCGTTTGCACAGGACCAGGCCGATGCCCGTGCCCTCTTCGGCACTCCCCTCTCGCCCGAGACGACTGAACGGCTGAAAAAGTTGCGCTATCGCCTCCGGAGCCAACCCCGGCCCGGTGTCTGCAATGCAAATGCGAAGACGTTCGGGTGCGCTCACCTCACATGTCATGGCAACCGTGCCATCCACCTTGTTGTATTTGATGGCGTTGGAAAACAGGTTGATAAGCACCTGCTTGAGCCGAATCCGGTCGGCGTGGACAAAAAGGCGCGCATCGAGCTGCAGAAAATTGAGGGTGACGGTGTGCGCCGTTGCCAGCGGCTCCACCATGGACTGGCACTCGAGCATGATGCCGGCCAGCGACACCGGCTCCATCGATACCGAGAGCTGGCCCGACTCGATGGTCGCGAGGTCGAGCACTTCATTGACCAGTTCCAGCAGGTACCACCCAGCCTTGAGAATCTGGCCGATGCTGCGTTTCTGGGACGGCGAAGGCGGCGGTGTGCCGGATTCCATCAGTTGGGCGTATCCAAGAATGGTGCCCAGGGGCGTGCGCAGTTCATGGCTCATGCTGGAGAGGAAATCCGACTTGGCCCGGTTGGCGGTGTCCGCCACGGATCTGGCACGCTCCAGTTCACTGCTCCTTTGCTGCAGTGCCTTGGCCAGACGGACCCTGTCCGAGACGTCGTGCATTGCGATTTGAATGGCCGGTGCGCCATCGAAGTCGGTCCGTATGCTCTGGACTTCCACGTCGATCAGCGTGCCGTCCAGCTTGATCAGCGCCATTTCGATCATCGGTGTCGCAACCCTGCCGTGGATCATGGCTTTCGAACGCGCTTGTACCGCGGGATGAGAATCCGGGTGAACCCTGTCCATCACCGACGTGCCGATCAGATCCTGCGCACGGGTGGTACCAAACAGCTTGAGGGCTGCCGCATTCGCGTAGATGATTTTCCAGGCGCGCTGCACGATCACCGCTTCAGGCGTCCATTCGACCATGGCGCGGTAGCGGGCCTCCCTTTCCTCCATCGCCGCCTGCATCAGCTTGCGCTCGCTGATGTCGGTCATCACGACGCGCATCACAGGCTCGTTGTCGGAGTCCACCGAGGCGCTGACCGCCAGCTGCACCCAGACCGGCGTGCCGTCAGAGTTCACCATGCGTAACTCGCAAACCTGCGCGTCACCGGTCGCGATGAGCTGTTTGCGGCACAGGTAATAGGTATCTTGGTCCGCCCTGAAAATGACCCCGCTGATCGGCCGATTTGCCAGCGCGGCCCGGGACACACCCAGCAAGGTCGCGGCGGCGAGGTTGGCCTGCAGGATCAGTCCCCGGTCGCTGACGCTGCAATAACCTACCGGCGCGAGATCGTAGAGGTCGAAATAGCGCATGCGCGCCGTCTCCACCGCCACCTGCGTCCGGCGCAGTTCCTCGTTCTGCATCTCCAGCTCGATCTGGTGCACGTGCAGTTCGTGCAGCATCAGCCGGGTGGTTTCGGGCGTCAGCGCCTTGTCGTTTTCGCGCGAAACGGCCGCTGTTTTCAGGGCCAGCTCTTCAGCCTGCCGGCGCAGCTCCGCCTCTGTCCAACCCAGGGTGGATCGAATGGCGCCTGCCTTGGGTGCACCAGTGTGTGGAGGTTTAGTCATTCGGGCCGTCTTTCGCCATGATCGCTGGACCGTGCCTGGCAACCCTGACCCTCTCCGTGGTCGCGATCGCATACATCTGCCCGGTCTCATTGACCAAGGCCGTGGAAGTCATCGACACCTCCATCACCGAACCATCTTTCGCGATCCTCCGTGTGCGATAGGGCTCCAAAACCTCCTCCTGGCTGAGCTGGTGAACCTGAGCCAACTCTTTTTGGTGCAGTTCCCGCGGGATCCGGTCCCGCACGTTCATCGCCAATGCCTCGGCTTCGCTCCAGCCATACATCCTGGTTGCGCCCGGGTTCCAGGCCAGGATGCGGCCGTCCAGGTCCTGCACCGTAATGGCATCGTGCGCATCACGCACCACCACGGCAAGGCGAAGCAGTTCATTGGCCTTGCGCAGCGCGTCCTGCGTGCGCACAATCTCCGTGATGTCGACAAAAGTGATGACTGCACCCTCGATCACGTTGTCTAGCGTACGGTAGGGCTGGATACGCATCGTGTACCAGGCACCCTCGGTCGTTTGCACATCCACGTCCTTGGGAACCAGGGTGTCGAGCACCTCTTTCGCATCCGTCACCAGGCCGTTGTAACTGACAAGGTTGGAGACTGTATGGGCCACCGGACGGCCCACATCGCTCGGAATCAGGTTGATGATCCGGGTAGCGGCGGGCGTGAAACGCAGGATGCGCAGTTGGTCGTCTACAAAAACCGTGCCTATTCCAGTGCTGGACATCAGGTTGTTCATGTCATTGCTGGCGCGCGACAGATCGGCAACCTTGACCTGCAATTCGCCATTGACAGTGGACAACTCCTCGTTGATCGACTGCATCTCCTCCCTCGAGGTCTCCAGTTCCTCGTTGCTCGACTGCAGTTCTTCGTTGACCGACTGCATTTCTTCATTTGTCGACTTGAGTTCTTCGTTGGAGGTTTCCAGTTCCTCGTTGGCGGCCTGAAGGTATTCCTCGTTAGCCCGCAGTTCGTCATTGAGCGCGGCGATCGTCGCGCTGGCGCCGACAGCGTCGGATGCCCCATCATTCAGTGCAGCGCCAGGCCCGGTCGTGTCGTCCGGCGGGTGGTCCGGGGTTGGCCCACCCGGCCGGTGCACAGTCGGCACTTCCTCCATGACCACCAGGTACAGCGGCGTCTCCAATGATTCGTTGGCGCCCCCGGTCACCGGACGCACCGTCAGGTTGAAGTTGCTGAAGTGCCCGTTGGTTCTGACGCGCACTCCCCGCGCGGACACGACTTCGCCAGTGCCCGCTACCTTGTGCAGCGCAGTGGCCAACTCGGGCTGCAATCCTCGACGCGCCATTTTCAGGATGTTGTTGGTTCTGGATTCGCCCGGCGCCGGCTCCAGGTACATGCCGGTACGCCCATGCAGGTAGAGGATGTCGCCCTGCCCGGTGACGAGGACGCCCGACAAGCCGGTCTGCTTCAGGAGTGCCTGCTCGGTCAACTCGCGCAAGGACAGCCTCCCGGGGCCGGAGGGCTTACCGGCAGCCAGCGGGGCGGCAGCATCGGCCCGCGTGCGTCGAGGCAGCAACCGGTTAGGGGTCAGGCGGAACGGTCCGTCGACGTCCCGCTTGCGCTGGTACAGCTTGGCCTTCAGGTCCAGCACACCGAACAGATTGGCGAAGTCGCCTACCGTCTCCGACGTACCGAGAAAAAGCATGCCACCCGGGTTCAGCGTGTAGTGAAACAGCGGCATCAGCCGCCTTTGCAACTCCCCGCCCATGTAAATCAAAAGGTTGCGACAGCTGATCAGGTCGAGCCTGGAGAATGGCGGGTCCTTGATCAGGTCCTGCTCCGAGAAAACCAGCATGTCGCGGATGCCTTTGCGGATGCGGTAGGCGCTTCCGTCGGCCTCAGGAGAGAAAAAACGGGCCAGCCGCTCGGGCGAGATATCGGAGGCGATGCTGGCCGGGTACAGGCCGGCGCGGGCATTGTCAATCGCGCGGCTGTCGATGTCGGTGGCGAAGACCTGCACCTTGTAGGTTTGCTTCAAGGCCTCCATGCGCTCTTGCAGCAGCATGGCGATGGAGTAGGCTTCTTCGCCGGTGGAGCATCCCGTGCACCAGACGCGGATCGCTTCGTCGGCGGGCTTGCCCTTGAAAATCGCGGGGATAGCCTTTTGCTCCAGTGCCAGGAAGGCCGCCGGGTCGCGGAAGAAACTGGTTACCCCGATCAACAGGTCGCGGAACAGCGCTTCCAGTTCCGCCGGTGTCTGTTGCAGGTACCTGACGTACGCGTCGATCGCCTCGATCTGGTGCACCACCATACGCCGCTCGATGCGGCGCTGGATGGTGTTGGGCTTGTACTGGGAAAAGTCGTGGCCTACCTGGGCCCGCAGCAGGGTGAAAATCTTCTTCAGCGCGTTGTCGCTCCTGGGTGCCGCCACGAAGGCTTGCCGCGACAGTGGGCCGAATGCATGCGCGACATAGGCGATCAGTTGGGCCGGCATGTCGCCCGGCGGGAGTTCATAGTCCACCAGTCCGGTGGCAATGGCGCTGCCCGGCATGCCATCAAACTCGGTCGTGCCGCGGCTCTGGGCCATCGCCATGCCGCCTTCGCCCTTGATGGCCCGCAAGCCCAGCGTGCCGTCGCTGCCGGTACCCGAGAGCACCACGCAGATGGCGCGCTCGCGCTGGTCACGGGCCAAGGAGCGAAAGAAAAAATCGATCGGCAGCCGCTGGCCACGCGGCGCAGTGGGTTCCAGCAAATGCAGCGTGCCGTGCAGAAACGCCATGTCGCGGTTGGGCGGAATGATGTAGGCGCAATTCGGTTGCACCACCATTCCGTCCTCGACCTCGAACACCCGCATGCGCGTACAGCGCTGGATGATATCGCTCAGGATGCTCTTGTGGTCCGGCGCCAGGTGCTGCACCAGCACAAAGGCCATGCCCGAATCGGTGTCGGTCGGCATGCTGGAAAAGAACGCTTCGAACGCAGCCAGCCCCCCGGCCGATGCACCGATGCCAACCACCGGAAAACCGCCAGTGGCGACGGTTGCGCCTGCCTCCGGGGTCTGCCGGGCGTCCACCGGTGTTCGCGCTGCCTGCTCTTTGTTTTTTTGCTTCTTTGTGGCCATGATCGCATCGTATGACAAATATCTGGTGTAGCGGCCGGCTTTTCATACTTGCACCCTGGCCCCCTTTGTTGCCGCGCAAATCCTTCACTGATGCAGCCGTTGACACCGTGCCGGCAATTCAAGCCGGCGCAGCCCCCACCACCTGCACCGGATCATCCGCCCGCTGGATGTAGACCGTCTGGCACCCGTCGGCAAATCCGATGCCCGCCGCCCTGAGCGCCGCCGCCAGCCACTTGATGGCATGCTCAGGCGGGATTGGACGTCTGCGTCACCGCCGCGCGGGCCTGGGCCTTCATGATCGTGGCCGCGCTGGTGTAACCACCGTCACCGCCGTCGACAAAATGCACATGCAGGCTCTCGGTGGGCGATGTCACCAGGCAGGTCATCAGGGCGGTCTGCGACACGTGCATGCCATAACGCAGCACGCCCTGCGCCATCTGCTGGTCGAGGTAGGCGCGGATGGCGTCGACGGCTTGCAGCGGGCAGTCGATCACGAAACTCACCGTGTCGTCGTGTTTGCAGAAGTCGGTGTTGGTGGTGATCTCGCCGAGGTACTTGTCGGGGCTGAAACCTCCCACCGGGCGCCCCAGGAGGAAGATCACACGGGCCAGCAAGGTTTCGGCCAGCACGCGCAGCATTGCCAGCCACAAGGCACCACCCCGCCGCGTGGCCTGCGCCTCCAGCAGATAGCCCTTGGGCGGCCAACTGGTGGTGAGCGTATCGAGCCGCACCGGTTGCGCGCCTTTTCCCTGGCCCGCCAGGCCCATCACATGGGCATGGACAGCACCCGGCTCGGCGGCGCCCTGGATGATCAGGGTCAGCATCTTGCCGCGCCCCGACTGCAACGGGTTCCAGCGGCAGGACAAGCCGGCCAGATCGACCGGCTGGCCATCATCGACGTCCGGCCCGATCGCCACCAGCGCGGTCAGTATGGGGTCTGCGCGGCCGCGCACCGCAGCCTCGAGCATGCCGACGCCACCGCCCAAGAACACGCCGAAGCTGTTGCCCGGCGTGGGCTCGAAGCGGCCGACCCGCACGTCGCTGCCGAACTGGCGCAGCACCTGGATCGACGCCAGTCCTATGCGCAACTGCATGTCGAACTCGCGCAGCGCGAACCCGCGCACCCGCGCCAGCGCCAGCCGGGCCCGCGCCTCGAATTGCGGCGGCACCATCACCACCGACCCGTCGCCGCCGAACAGGAACGGCAATTTCGTCGGCGCGCAGAGGTTCTTGAGCGCGGCGATCGCCATGGCGGCCACGAAGTTGACGGTCTTGTGTTTGCCGTTGGCAATCGCAATGGTGGAGTCGACGATATCGGTCACCACCAGCAACCAGTCGTCCGGTGCCTGGCGGTACAGTCCGTGGTCGAAGGTGTCACCAGCCTTTTGCAGCAAGGGCAGCTCTGCGAAAAAGCCGTTGTCAGCAAGAGCGGGCGGGGTGGCAGGCTGGTTCATGTCATGGGGATGGGGGGGATGGGGTCAGGTCTTGCCCCTTCAATCCACAACCCTTGTGCGCAAATCCTTGGTCTGCGCGCGTTGGGCCTTGCCGTCGAGCCGGCGCTGCACCGAGCCGCGTGTCGGCCTGGTGGGGCGGCGCAGTTTTGGCGGCACTGCCACACTGTTGACCAGCTCATGCAGCCGTGCGTAGGCGTCCAGGCGGTTCATGTCCTGGGTGCGGTGGCCCTGGGCCTTGAGCACCAGCACGCCGTCCTGGGTGATGCGTTTGTCGCGCAGCGCCAGCAAACGACCCTTGACGCCGTCAGGCAGGCTGGAGGCGCCGATGTCAAAACGCAGGTGGATCGCGCTAGACACCTTGTTGACGTTCTGCCCACCCGCGCCCTGGGCCCGGATCGCCGTGATTTCGACCTCGGATTCTTCGACCAGCAATGGCGCGGGGGCTGTCATGGGAGACAACTTTACCCGCAACCGGCGCTCACCGGCACGCGATCAGTAATTCAGCCGGGCTACGGAACGCAGGTGCTCGGGCGTGGTGGTCGGGAAACCGAAGAACTCCAGATAGGCCGGGATCTGCTCGAACAACATGTCCGCGCCTACCTGCACCCGGCAACCCCGGGCGCGCGCCGCCGCCAAAAAGGCGGTGGTTTCCTGCCTCATGACCACCTCTCCGACAAAGGTGTCTGGCGACAGTCGCGACACCTCCATCGGCAGGGGATCACCCACGTCCATCCCCATCGGGGTGGCATTCACGACCAGGTCGTAACCAGCCGGATCGTTCGACCCGGTTTCCACCGGCAGGGCCGGGTAGTGCTGGCGCAAGCGGCTGGCAAGGCCCTCTGCAGAGGTGGTGTTGACGTCGTAGAGGTGGATCGCGCCCAGGCCCTCGGCGGCCAGCGACGCCGCGATGGCGCAGCCTACGCCCCCGCTACCCACCACGAGCACCCGTGCGCCATGGAGTTTCAGGCCCTTGCGCAATACCCCGCGCACAAATCCGGCGCCGTCGAACATGTCGCCGAGCAGGCGGCCATCGGCGTCGCGCCGCACCGCGTTGCACGCGCCGGCCACCAGCGCGGTCGGCGTGAGCGCGTCCAGCAGAGCCACCGTGCTGACCTTGTGCGGCATGGTGATCAGCGCACCGCGGAGATTGGAGAGCTGGAACAACGACTTCAGCAAGCCGGGATATATGTCGGGCCGGGCACCCATGGGCACCACCACCGCATTGATACCGGCCTGCTCGAAATACGGGTTGTAGATCATCGGCGCCTTGAAGGCGTGGGTGGGGTACCCGAGGTGGGCGATGATTTCCGTTGTCCCATTGATCATTTCCTGGCCGCCCTGGCCGCCGACACAGCGGCGCGCAGCGCCAGCAGGTAGCTGTCCACGCCAAAACCGCAGATCTGCCCGCGCACGATCTCGGCGAACACCGACACATGGCGGAACGCCTCGCGCGCATGGATGTTGCTCATGTGCAGCTCCACGATCGGACAGCTCAGGATGGCCAGCGCGTCGCGGATGCCGTAGCTGTAGTGGGTCCAGGCACCGGCGTTGATCAGCACGGCATCCACGGAGTCGGCATGGGCCTGGTGGATCCGTTCACACATCGCGCCTTCCTGGTTGGTCTGGAAATGCAGCACCTCGACGCCCAGTTCCTGGCCCAGCGCGCCCAGGCTGGCGTTGATTTCATCCAGCGTGATGGTTCCGTATTGCGCCGGATCACGCTTGCCAAACATGTTGAGGTTGATGCCGTTGAGCACGAGGATCTTCATGGTGTTTCTCCGAAATCGACAAAGTTGGGGTTCAGGCAAGACGCACTGTGTGCCCGCTGCGTGCAGCCTGGGTGATGGCTTCCGTCACCCGCAGATTCTGCAGGCCGTCATGCGCACTCACCAGGGGCTGCGCCTCGCCACGCACAACGGCGCCAAAATGCTCCATCTGGCGCGGGAGCGGGTCTTCGCGCAGCATGCCGACGATGCCGGTCTCGAAAGGTTTCCACCACGAGCGGTCCTCGGCGCGCGGATACGTCTTGAGGCGCATGGTCGGGACCGACAGGCTGCCGTTGGTGCCCGCGATGACATAGCAATCCTCGTCGTCGTAACTGGGGTAGGCCTTGTTCTCCCGGCTGGTGTGCTCCCAATTGCGGGCGCTGGCGGCGGTGTCGCTGAGCATGAAGCTGCCCAGCACACCGCTTGCAAACTGCAGCGTGATCGCCACCGTGTCCTCGACCGCGAAGCCGCGCACTGCGTGGCTGGTTATGGCCTGCACGGCCGCAATCTCGCCGCACAGAAGGCGCAGATTGTGCACCTCGTGGATCATGTTGATCAGGATCGGGCCGCCGCCCGGCTCGCGCCGCCATGGCCCGTCTTCGAAGTAGTGGTCCGGCTTGAAGAACGTGCAACTGCCCATCACGGTGACCAGGCGCCCCAGCTGTCCGGACTCCACCACGGCCCGTGCCTTGGCCATGATCGGGCTGTGCGCCCGGTGGTGTCCTATCAGCACCCGGCCACTGCGGGCCTGCACCAGCCGCACCAGCACCTCGGCTTCGGCCACCGTCGGTGCAATCGGCTTTTCGAGCAATACCGCCAGCCCGGCCTCCAGGCATTGCATGGCTTGGGGCACATGCAACTGGTTGGGTGTGGCCAGGACAATGCCGTCCGGCCGGTCCCGCGCCAGCAATTCATCCAGCGAACGAAACAGCGGCACGCCAGCGCGCGCTGCGGTTTCCGCCGCCGCAGGGGACGGATCGACCACCGCCGACAGCGTCACCGTGGAGCTGGCGCACGCGATGGCGATGTGCGCCTTGCCGATCAGGCCGGCACCGGCCACGGCGATACGGGTTCTGCTCATGGCCGCGACCCGCCTACTTGCGCAGCTTGGCCAGTTCCGCCGCCATCTCGTTGACCGTAGCGTCGCCCACGTTGGCGCTGAACTGCGTGATCACCGGCTTCATCTTCTCGCGCAGCTTGGCCACTTCGGCCGGGGAGAACTGCGTCACCGTCATGCCGTTCTTCTTCAGCAGTTCCAGGTTGGCGGCCACAGAGGCACGCGACTGTTCGCGCTGCGACTTGGCGGCTTCATCGGCCGAGTCGTCGATGATCTTTTTCTCGACTGGCGACAGGGTGTCCCAGACCTTTTTGCTGAAAATGACCGACTGCGGGTTGTACTGGTGGTTGGTAATTGCGATGTTTTTCTGAACTTCCCAGAACTTGTTGGCAGCAATCACCGAGATCGGGTTTTCCTGGCCGTCGATCGCCTTCTGCTCCAGGCCGGTGTACACCTCGGGGAAAGGCATGGGTGTAGGGTTTGCGCCCAGAGCCTTGACCCAGGCCACGTTGATCGGATTGGGGATCACGCGCAGCTTCAAGCCGTCGATATCCTCAACCGTGTTGAGCGGGCGCTTGCTGTTGGTGATCTGGCGAAAGCCGAGTTCCCAGTAGGACAGTCCAATCAGGCCCTTGGCTTCGAGCAGCGCGTGCATCCTCCTGCCGACCGGACCGTCGACGATGGCATCGGATTCCTTCTCGTTGGCGAACAGGAACGGGAAGTCGAAGATCGCCAGTTCCTTGGCCTCGCTGGCCAGGATGCCGGAGTTCATCACGGCCATCTCGACCGTGCCGCCCTTCATGGCCGACACCACGGCCTGGTCGCTGCCCAACGTGCTGTTCAGGAACAGGTTGACCTTGATCTTGCCGCCGGACTTGGCCGCGACGGCTTCGGCGAACCTCTTCATGCCGGGCACCGCGGGGTGGCCTTCCGGACCGTTGAGAGCGAATTTGAGCGTGCGCTCCTTGATGTCCTGGGCCGATGCCAGGCCGCAACCTGCGATCGCGATGGCGGCGACGATGGACTTGAGCAGCAAACGTTTCATGGAAGTCTCCTGGAGATGAACACAGTACGCGGATTGTGTGAACACGGGGCTTGGCGTACCAAGCAAGCCCCGCATCGAAAAAAATGACCAACCGGTGGCCCCGGCCTGTCAGCCATACAGCCAGCGCGCCGGCACCATGATCAGTGAGGGGAACAGCACCATCAGGAACATGATCAGCAACTGGACCAGCATGAAGGGCATCACGCCCCGGGTCACGTCGTCCATGCGCATGCGACCAACACCGGCAACGACATTGAGCACCGTGCCAACGGGGGGTGTCACCAGACCGATCGAATTGTTGATGATGAACAACACGCCGAAATACACCGGGTCGATGCCTGCCGCCTTCACCAGTGGCATCAGCACCGGCGTCAGGAGCAAAATGGTGGGCGTCATGTCCATCGCCGTACCCACCGCGATGACCAGCACCATGATCGCCATCAGCAGCAGGGTCGGATTACCCAGCAGCGGCTCCAGCAGCGAGATCACCTGCTGCGGCAATTGGGCCACGGTGATCAGCCAGGCCGAGACCATGGCCGCGGCGACAAGGAACATTACCACCGACGTCGTCTTGGCGGCGGCGACGAACACATGGATGGTCTGGGCCCAGGACAATTCGCGGTAGACCACACCGGAGACGAAAAGGGCATACACCGCCGCCACGACGGCCGCTTCGGTGGGCGTGAAGACGCCGAAACGCAGCCCCACCAGGATGATCAGCGGCAGCGTCAACGCCCAGCCGGCCCGGCGCATGGCAAGCCACATTTCGCCGGCGGTGCGCCGCGGCGGCGGGCTGATCTTTTCGCGCCGGGTCAACCACCACCAGGTAGCCCACAGACCCGCGGCCAGCAGGATGCCGGGGAAGATGCCGGCCAGGAACAGCTTGGTGATCGATACGTTGCCAGCAACGCCGAAGATGACGAAACCGATCGACGGTGGAATGATGGGCCCAATGACCCCGCAAGCCGCGATCAACCCGCCGCTGCGCGCCTTGTCGTGGCCGGCCCGCACCATCATCGGCAGCAGCAAGGCGGTCAAGGCCGCCGCATCCGCCACCGCAGAACCGGACAATGCCGACAGGATGCAGGCAGCCACAATCGCGACGTAACCCAGGCCACCCCGGACATGCCCGACCAGCGCCAGGGCGAATTCGACGATGCGCCGCGACAGGCCACCGGTGTTCATGACTTCGCCGGCCAGCATGAAAAACGGCACGGCCAGCAGCGGAAAGCTGTTGGCGCCTTCCATGATGTTCTGCGCCAGGATTTGCGCATCGAACATGTCCATGTGCCACATCATGGCAGTGCCGCACAACAAGAGCGAGAACGCGATCGGTATGCCCATCAGCATGGCCGCGAGCAGTGAACCCAGGAATACAGCGATGATCATGGCGGCGTCTGGGGCTTCAGGACAGGGGCTTCGGAATGTCGATCTGCTCTTCCCCCGACTCGCGGATGCCCACCAGCTCATCCTCGGACAACTGGCCCGTGACCAGGCGCCACATGGCGTTGAGCAGGATCAGACCACCCGAGGCGGCGCAGACCATGCCGCTGGAATAGAAGATGGCCAGCGACACCTCCATGGCGGCGCTGGTGGAGTCGATGTTGACCCTGACCTGGTCCAGCGAACCCTTGAAGAGCAGCCAGCAGACGAACAGCATCAGCAGATGCCCCGCGGCCAGGCAGAAGACCTTGCCGCGTTTGGTCAAGCGCGATACCAGCATGTCGGTGCCCAGGTGGGCGCCCTCGTGCAAGGCGACGGTGGCACCCAGGAACGTCACCCAGACAAACAACCAGCGCGACAGCTCCTCCGACACGGTGATGCCGGAGTTGAAGGCATAACGCATCACCACGTTGGTAAACACCAAAACGACCATCAGGGCCAGCGCGGCCCCGATGAGCAGGGACAGTGCGCGACAGTACCGGTCAAGCAATTTTTGCAGCATGCGTGGGTCTCCTCGATAGCACCAAACCAATAATGTACGAACTAGTTAGTTTTTGCATACTAGTAATTACCCGCATGCGTCGATCCGGCGCCCAGCAGGCTGCGCGCCAGCGCCGGCTACTTGCGCACGAAACGCACCACCATCTCGATGACGTTGTCGCGCCGGGTGGTCATGGCACGCACCGATTCGGTATCGCGCTTGAAGATGAGCCCGAAGGTGTGCCTGTTCGACACATTGAAGAAGGTCAATGCGGAAATCGACGCATGGATGTCCACCGGGTCAAGTTGCGCCCGGAACACACCCTGCGCCACGCCCCGCTCGTAGAGCTTGCGGATCGCCTCGATCGCAGGCACGTTGAGCTGGCGGATGTTCTTGCTCTGGGCCAGGTACTCGCCACGCTGCATGTTCTCGGACATCACCAGCCGGATGTAGTCCTCGTTGCCGGCATGGTGGTCGAACGTGAAGCCCACCAGACGGCGCAAGGCGTCCTCGGGGGACAAGTCCTCCAGATGCAATTCACCCTCGATCGCGCGCATGCGCCGGTAGGCATCTTCGAGCACCGCCACATACAGGCCTTCCTTGCTGCCAAAGTAGTAATAGATCATGCGCTTGCTGGTGCGCGTGGTGGCGGCAATCTCGTCGATCCGGCCACCGCTCAGGCCCTTGGCCGCGAACTCGACGGTGGCCACCTGCAGGATCTCGGCCATGGTGCGGGCCGGGTCGTTGGTGCGCGAGGGCTTGGCCGCCACCACCTTGCCGGCTGTCGCGCGCCGGGGCACAGGTGCCGCATGCCCGCTTTGTACTATTTCGTTCATTTTGCGAGTATAGGAGCCGCCCTGCCAGCGCGCAATCCGACAATCCGACGGTCGCGCCACGCCTATCAAGTGGCATCTTGCTTCACGCGGGTACGGCCCGGGCCCCGGGTCGCACGCGGAGCCACCAGGCAAGCGCCTT
>JANOUM010000651.1:0-2393 GCA_031416855.1 Rhodoferax sp.
GGTCAGCGTCTCGCGCATGAAGGGCAGATAGGGGTCAACCCGACTGGGTCGTCCTGGTTGTTGGGGACGCATGACGCAGGCGTGTTCGAGCACGCTGCGCACCGTATCGCGGTGTACCTGCAACTGGCGCGCGATGGTGCCCACGCGCCATTGTTCGGCTTGGTACAGGCGCAGGATCTGCGCGCGCAGTTCAGGGGCTATGGCCATGGTGGGGCACTCGAGCGTGACTGTGACGGATGGGTCCCTGGCGCACCAGGGCTGGGCAGGGCATGCAGCACCAGTGGCAGCGCCAGGTGCCACTGGGCACCGTATCGGTGGTGAGTGGTGCCTGCACGCAGGTCGTGGCCGCAGTGGCAGGCGCAGTGGTGCTTGTAATGGTGATGCATGGTTGGGCTGCGCTTGCCGCAGCAGTGGTGAACGAAGGCGGTGGTGTGACTGGCAGTAAAGCATCCGGGGCCGGGCAAGGGGAACCCTGATGCGTCACTATTTTTACCGCCAGCTTCTGGCGCGCACGCCAGCGCCGGGTACGCAAAGCGTGCTTGAAGCGCCCCGCGCGCCCACATTGGTAGCGTCGCGCGGAGTCGCGCTGCAAAGCCTGGCGGGTCGCCGCCGCGCACCCATCGGCGCAATACAGCTGGCCCCGGTCGCACTGGCGGCACACCAGCACCTGCACATGGCAGCACGCGCACAGGAAGAGTCGGGCGGATTGGTCGTCCATAGGCACCCTTGGCAATACCGAAGGTGTGCTGGACGGGATCGTCCACCGGTGCAACAATCAAGCCGCACCCGGTCTATGACACGGTGAAGGGCGCAGCGGTCGGAACGTACTTGCTAGTTGGTGCCGCCGCTGCGCCCGCCTACCTCGGTGTGGGCGTATTACAGCGCAGCCGGAAAATCCAGCGCCCAACGCAAGACGCCCATCAAGTTCGCCGTGGCCCACGGCACCAGCCCAGCGTTACCGCAGCCTGCCGACCATCAGCGGCACAACCATCGACGCGCCTGTCCCTGTCCGCCCGATCGGGCGGACAGGGACAGAGGTCACCGCAATACAGAACAACCAGAAATCAAAACCGCGCTCTCAAAGCCAGAAAACAGCGGTTCCTGACAACCGTTCACATCAGGCAGCGAAACCATGTCGCCGTATTGCTGGCCGCCGCCGTTGCGCTGGTGATGGCGTTGAAGGTGATGACACCTGCCACCGCAGCGGGCGCGGCCGTCACCGAGAAGCGCAGTTCGGCCAGCATCGTCTGCCCTGACAGTGCGGTGTCCGCATTGGCGGGCTGCCCGGTCGAGTACAGCCGCAGGTAGCCGTTGCCAAGCAGGGCAGAGAGCGTATCGGCCTCGGCGTTCACGCAGGCGTTGGAGAGTTGGGTGTTTTTTGCCATGGTGTTGTTCAGTCAATCTTTGCGCCGGTGATCTCACCGTTGGCGTCTGTCTCGAAGTGGACTTGCCCGCCGCGCTCGATGCGCACATGCACCTGCGCTGGCTCCACCGTCACCTGGGGTGCCGGCACGTTTACGGTGATCTGAGGCGCTGCCCACTGCTGCGACAGCGCCGCCACCAGCCGATCGGCATCCGTGTGCACCGGGTTGGACGCTTTCAAGCCAATGCCAATCAAGCTGGCCAACGCCCGCGCCTCGATGCCAGCGAGTGCTGCAGGTGTGGCATCCAACGCCAGCACAGTCAGCATCCGCTCACAGTGACCGCGCGCCGCATCCCTACTGATTCCCAGGGAGCCGGCCACGTAGGCAGAGTGATCGGCATAGAACGCCTTGGCCGCCATGGCGACATCGCCGCCACGCTCATGGGCCCGGGTCAACGCAGCCGCTTCCTTGCGTGCGATGCGCGCCGCTACCCGCTCAACCACCACGCGCAGGCGCTGCGAAGATGCGTCCTTGTCCTCGCCGTCATCGGCCGGTGCATCCCTGGAATCGGCCGGCTTGGCGGCTTGCGTCGGTTCTGTCGGTTCTGTCGGCTCCTGCCCCTCTTCGACCATGTTCAACGGCCGCAGCGGCTCGTCCAGGCCCTCCAGCGGATTCAGGTTCTCCGCGATCCGAGCCTCGTTGCGGGTCAGCCATCCGTTCTGGATGCCGCTCTGGTAGTAACTGGACCGGCTGGCCGCATCGCCGCGCATCAGGTTGGCGAAATCGAACTCCACCTCCAGATCTTCGCCATCGAGCAGCAACTCCGACTCGATGCTGGCCTCCCAGCGCTCGGCCCACGGCGTCATCGTGTGCATCACGAATTCGAGGCTCTGCTGCTCGATGTTCGAGAACGTCGCCCGGTCCAGGTCCGCAATCATGTGTGGCGGCACCCGGAACAGACACGCGATGTCCGTGATCTGGAATTTTCGTAGCTCCAGGAACTGGGCATCCTTGTTCGTGACGCCCACC
>JANOUM010000652.1:0-9165 GCA_031416855.1 Rhodoferax sp.
GCATGGTCTGGGCTGCGGATTTGACGGCCTTCTGGTCGCGCGGCGTGAACGCGCGCAGGGCGTGTTGCACCCGGTTGCCGAGTTGTGCCAGCACCGTGTCAGGGATGTCGAGCGGGTTCTGGGTCACGAAGAACACCCCCACGCCCTTGCTGCGCACCAGCCGCACCACGAGCTCGATGCGTTCGATCAGGGCCTTTGGCGCGTCGTTGAACAGCAGGTGGGCCTCGTCGAAGAAGAACACCAGTTTGGGCTTGTCCAAGTCGCCCACCTCGGGCAGCGCTTCGAACAGTTCGCTCAGCAGCCACAACAGGAAGGTGGCGTACAGCCGTGGCGAATGCATCAGCTTGTCGGCAGCCAGCACGTTGACCAGCCCCTTGCCGGAGCCGTCGGTCTGCATGAAGTCCTCGATGTTGAGCATCGGCTCGCCGAAGAAGCTGGCGCCCCCCTGCGACTCGATCTGCATCAGCCCGCGCTGGATGGCGCCGATGCTGGCGGCGCTGATGTTGCCGTATTCGGTGGTGAACGCGCTCGCGTTGTCCCCCACATCCTGGCACATCGCACGCAGGTCCTTCATGTCGAGCAGCAGCAGGCCCTGGTCGTCAGCGATCTTGAACACCAGCTGCAGCACTCCGGCCTGGGTGTCGTTGAGGTTGAGCATGCGCGCGAGCAGCAGCGGGCCGAGGTCGCTGATGGTGGCACGCACCGGGTGCCCCTGCTCGCCGAAAACATCCCACAGCGTCACCGGGAAGGCGCTGAACTCGGGGCTGTCGAGCCCGCGCTCCTTGATCACCTTGCCCAGCCTCTCGCTGAGCGAGCCGACCTGGGAGATGCCGGTCAGGTCGCCCTTGATGTCGGCCATGAAGACCGGCACCCCGGCGCGGGAAAACGCCTCGGCCATGGTCTGCAGCGTGATGGTCTTGCCGGTGCCGGTGGCGCCGGTGATCAGGCCGTGGCGATTGGCCTTGTCCGGGCGCAGGGTGCAGGTGATGGCGTCGCGCTGCGCGATGAGGAACGGGTCGATCATGGAAGTCCTGAAAAGTACAATCGTGCCTCTAGGGTAACGAATTTTTCGAAGGATTTCGCGTGGCAGGACACAGCAAATGGGCCAATATTCAGCACCGCAAGGGCAGGCAGGACGAAAAGCGGGGCAAAGTCTGGACCCGTGTCATCCGTGAAATCATGGTCGCCGCCCGCGCTGGCGGGGGCGACCTCGGCATCAACCCCCGGCTCCGGCTGGCGGTGGTAGAGGCGAAGGCGGCGATCATGCCCGCCGATACCATCAAACGCAATATCGACAAGGCCACCGGCAACCTGGAAGGTGTGAACTACGAGGAAATCCGCTACGAGGGTTACGGCATCGGTGGCGCGGCCATCATCGTCGACACGATGACCGACAACCGCGTGCGCACCGTGGCCGAGGTGCGCCATGCATTCAGCAAACACGGCGGCAATATGGGCACCGAGGGTTCGGTGGCATTCCAGTTCCGACATTGCGGCCAGCTGGTCTATGCGCCGGGCACCAGTGAGGACAGGGTGATGGAAGTGGCGCTGGACGCCGGTGCCGACGATGTGCTGGTGGACGACGACGGCGCGATCGAGGTGTTGACCGGCCCGACCGAGCTGGAGCGGGCGCACCTGGCGCTGGAGGCCGCCGGACTGAAGGCCGAGGTGGCCGAAGTGACGATGCGCCCCGAGAACATGGTGGACCTGAGCGGCGACGATGCGGCCAGGATGCAGAAACTGCTGGATGTGCTGGAAGATCTGGACGACGTCCAGGCCGTCTACCACAACGCCGGCCTATGAAAGTCCTTGTGGTGGGCAGTGGCGGGCGTGAACACGCCCTGGCCTGGAAGCTGGCCCAGTCGCCCAAGGTCGACATGGTGTATGTGGCGCCTGGCAATGGCGGGACGGCAAAAGCCGAGGGCATGCGCAACCTCGCGATTACCGATATCCAGGCCTTGCGGACCTGGGCCCGGCAGGAAAAAATCGGCCTGACCGTGGTCGGCCCCGAGGGTCCGTTGGCCGCCGGCCTGGTCGATGAGTTCCGGGCCCACGGCCTGCGCGTGTTCGGCCCCACGAAGGCCGCGGCGCAACTCGAGAGCTCCAAGGCGTTCTCCAAGGCGTTCATGGTCCGCCATGGCATCCCTACCGCCACCCATGCAACATTCACCGACCGGGCCGCGGCCCACGCCCACGTCACTGCGCATGGTGCGCCGATCGTGGTCAAGGCCGATGGACTGGCGGCCGGCAAGGGCGTGGTGGTGGCCATGACGGCGGACGAGGCCCATGCCGCCATCGACCAGATGCTGCCCGCAGATGCCCAGGCCGGCGCCGGTTCGCGGGTCGTGATCGAGGAGTTCCTGGAGGGCGAGGAGGCCAGCTTCATCGTGGTGTGCGACGGCAAGAACGCCCTCGCGCTGGCCACCAGCCAGGACCACAAGCGCCTGCTGGACGGCGACCTGGGCCCCAACACCGGCGGCATGGGGGCCTATTCCCCGGCACCGGTCGTGACCCCGACCATCCATGCACGCGCCATGCGCGAAATCATCCTGCCCACTTTGCGCGGCATGAAAAAGGACGGCATCGAATACACCGGCTTTCTGTATGCCGGCCTGATGGTGAGCCGCACCGGCCACGTCAAGACGCTCGAGTTCAACTGCCGCCTGGGCGATCCGGAGACCCAGCCCCTGCTGATGCGCCTCAAGAGCGACCTGCTGGAGGTGCTGCTGGCTGCCACCGAGCCCGCCGAAACCGGCGCCCTGGAGGCGATGGAACTGCAGTGGGACCGCCGCACTGCACTGGGCGTGGTCGTGGCAGCCCATGGTTATCCCGGCACCCCGCGCAGCGGAGACGTGATCCGAGGCCTGCCCGCCGAGGCGCCGGACGCAGTGGTGTTCCATGCCGCGACGGTGCGCCAGGGGGACAGCGTGATCACCTCCGGCGGGCGGGTGTTGTGTGTCACCGCACTGGCCGACAACGTGCGCCAGGCGCAGCAACGTGCCTACGACATCGTGCGGGCGGTCCAGTTCGACGGTCGGCAATACCGCCAGGATATCGGCCACCGTGCCGTCGGTCATTGAGCAGCGGGACAGCAACCAGGCCTAACACCAGATGGACATCGACACGACGGCGATAGGCAAACCACAGGTGGCGCAGGTCAGGGCCTACCTGACCAACCTGCAGGCGTGCATCACGGCGGCGATTGCAGCCCTGGACGGTGCGGAGTTCCTGCGCGACGACTGGGTAAAGCCGCCCGGCGAAACCCTGCAGGGCCGTGGCACGACGCTGATCCTGGAGGGCGGCGCGGTCTTCGAGCGTGCGGGTTGCGGCTTTTCCCATGTGTGCGGGGAGCGACTGCCGCCATCGGCCACCCAGCACCGGCCTGAATTGGCCGGCACGCCGTTCGAGGCGATGGGCGTGTCGCTGGTGTTCCATCCGCGCAACCCGATGGTGCCCACGGTGCACATGAATGTGCGCATGCTTGCGGCCATTGGCGCCGACGGCCGCGAGGTCTGCTGGTTCGGCGGTGGCATGGACCTCACGCCCTATTACGGCTTCGAGGACGATGCGGTGCATTTCCACACCAGCTGCAAGGCGGCGCTGGAGCCTTTCGGCGCGGGCCTGCATCCGCGCTTCAAGACCTGGTGCGACGAGTATTTCTTTCTCAGGCACCGCGCCGAGCAGCGCGGCATCGGTGGCATCTTCTTCGACGATTTTTCCGAGCTGGGCTTTACCGGCAGTTTTGCCATGCTCCGCTCCGTGGGGGATGCGTTCCTGGGGGCCTACTTGCCGATCGTCGAGCGGCGCCGGGCCATGGCCTACGGGCAACGCGAGCGCGATTTCCAGCTTTACCGGCGCGGCCGGTATGTCGAGTTCAACCTGGTCTGGGATCGCGGTACCCACTTCGGACTGCAATCCGGCGGACGCACCGAGTCGATCCTGCTCTCGATGCCCCCACTGGCCAGCTGGTCGTACCAGCACCAGACCGAACCGGGATCGCCCGAGGACGCCCTGTACCGCCAATTCCTGGTGCGCAAGGACTGGGTTTGACTGCTGGCGCCACCGACCCGATGCGTCTGGGTGTGTTCGGTGGGGCGTTCGACCCTCCCCATGCAGCGCACCGCGCCCTGGTGCAGGCGGCCCTGGACCAGCTGCAACTGGACCAGTTGCGGGTGATCCCGACCGGGCAGGCCTGGCACAAGGCGCGTGTCCTGTCCCCCGCGCCAGACCGCCTGGCCATGGCGAGGCTGGCGTTTGCCGACCTGTCCCGGGTCGTGGTCGACCCGTGCGAGACACTGCGCAGCGGACCGAGCTACACCATCGACACGCTTCGGGACCTGAAGGCGGCAGACGCCGGGGCTGAGCTCTACCTGATCGTCGGGCAGGACCAGGCCTTGGCACTGCCAGGCTGGCGTGAATGGCAGGAGGTGGTTCGCCTAGCTATAATTTGCGTCGCTGCACGCCCGGATTTGACGGGCTCGATGCGCCCATTCATGGCCCCTGTGGGCCTTGGGCTGCGCTGCCGGCAGCTGAGTTTCCCGCATTTGCCGGTCAGTGCGACCGATATCCGCCAGCGCATCGGGCGCGGGCAGGGCGTTGTCCCTCTGGTTTGCAACGCGGTTGCGCGTTATATTGCTGATCACCACCTCTACCTCCCCGCCAGATGACTACTGACACCACCGCAAAAAAAGATACCCAAAAACTCCAGCGCGCCATCGTCGACGGGCTGGAGGATGTCAAGGCACAGGACATCCAGGTTTTTGACACCGAGCACCTGTCGCCCCTTTTTGAGCGTGTGATCGTGGCCTCTGGCACGTCAAACCGGCAGACCAAGGCGCTCGCCGCCAGTGTGCGCGATGCGGTGCGTGACGCGGGGTTTGCCAAGCCGCGCATCGAAGGCGAAGCCAATGGCGAATGGATCATCGTGGACTGCGCGCAGGTGGTGGTGCACATCATGCAGCCGAGCTTTCGCACCTACTACCACCTCGAGGAGTTGTGGGGCGAGAAGCCGGTCCGAATGAAGTTCGGCGCCGCCAAGCCGGCGGTGAAGTTGGTGTTGAAGGCGCCCGCCAAGACGCCGGCCCGGAAGGCCACGGGCAAAAAACCCGCGCCCAGGAAGCCGCCTGCCCGGCCCTTGATGCCGCAACATGCACCCGAGCCGATGGCCCGGGCGCCGCTGGCCCGGGCGGCCGCCAAGCCCGTCGCCAAGCCTACCGCCAAACCTGCTGCCAAATCCGCTGCCAAATCCGCTGCCAAACCTGCCGGCAAGCCCGTCGCCAAATCCGCTGCCAAGCCCGTCGCCAAACCTGCTGCCAAATCCGCGATGAGCAAACCGGTAGCTGTCAAAGCGGCCGCCGCCAAGGCGCGCAAGCCGGCGCGCTCCTCCCCAGCCAAGGCGCCGGCCCGCAAGCCACGCGCCCCAAAAGCCTGACTGTGCGCCGGTGAAGCTGGTCGTGGTGGCGGTCGGCCAGCGGGTCCCGGCCTGGGCCCAGGCGGCGTGGGACGACTACGCCAAGCGGTTCCCGCCCGAATTGCGCGTGGAGCTCCGGGCGGTCAAGACCGAAGCGCGAGGCTCCAAGGCCCTGGCCACCCTGCTGGGTGCAGAGCGCGAACGCATACGCAGTGCCATTGCGCCGGGCAGCCGCATCGTGGCGCTGGACGAACATGGCACCTCGCTCACCACCGTGGCATTGGCGCAGCGCCTGACCCAGTGGCAACTGGGCGGCGGCGATGTCGCGCTCGTGATTGGTGGCCCGGATGGCCTGGACGCAGATTTCAAACGCGCGGCGCATGAACGCATCCGCCTGTCCGATATGACCCTGCCGCACGCCATGGTGCGGGTGCTGCTGGTCGAGCAGCTGTACCGGGCGTGGTCGATCAACGCTGGCCACCCCTACCACCGCGAATGACATCTGCCGCAGCGAGTCCATTCGTGTACCTGGCTTCGCAGAGCCCTCGGCGTAGCCAGCTGTTGGACCAGCTGGGTGTGCGCCACGAACTGCTGCTGCCGGGTGCGGGCGAAGACGCCGAAGCGCTGGAGCTGGTGCTGCCGGGCGAGGCACCGGCAGCCTACGTGGCGCGGGTGGCCAGGCTCAAGCTCGACGCCGCGCAGAAGCGCCGCCGGTTGCGCGGGCTGGCAGAAGCGCCGATCCTGTGCGCAGACACGACGGTCGCCATCGGGCGGCGCATCCTGGGCAAGCCGGTAGATGCAGCTGATGCCGGTGCGATGCTGCAGGCCCTGTCCGGCCGAACCCACCGCGTCTTGACGGCGCTGGCGCTGGCGCGCGGCAGGTCGCGGTTCCAGCTGCTGAGTGTGTCGCGCGTCACGTTCGCGGCGATCGGCCCGCTGCAGATCGATCGTTATGTGGCATCCGGTGAACCGATGGGCAAGGCTGGCGCCTACGCAGTGCAGGGCCGTGCTGCCGCTTACATCACCCGGTTGTCGGGAAGCTACTCTGGCATCATGGGCTTGCCGCTGTTCGAGACGGCTGAACTGTTGCGGGGCTGCGGCTTCGAGATCTGACGCTTTCACCGAACACCAAACACATGCAAGAAGACATCCTGATCAATTGGTCGCCGCAGGAAACGCGGGTGGCTGTGGTGCAAAACGGGGCAGTGCAGGAACTGCACGTAGAGCGCACGCTGGAGCGCGGCCTGGTCGGCAATGTCTACCTGGGCAAGGTGGTGCGGGTGTTGCCGGGCATGCAGTCGGCGTTCATCGACATCGGCCTGGAGCGCGCCGCCTTCCTGCACGTGGCCGATGTGTGGCATCGCCAGCCCGAAGGCGAGGCGCCTGGCGCCGTGCGCACCTCGCAGCCCGTAGTGCCGATTGAAAAGCAGGTTTTCGAGGGGCAGGCCTTGACGGTGCAAGTCATCAAGGACCCCATCGGCACCAAGGGCGCGCGGCTGTCGACCCAGATCAGCATCGCAGGCCGGCTGCTGGTGTTCCTGCCGCAGGACGACCATGTCGGCGTGTCGCAGAAGATCGCGTCCGGCCAGCGCGACGAATTGCGCAACCGGCTGCAGGCGCTGACCCAGCCCGAGGGCGGCGGGTTCATTCTGCGTACCAACGGCGAGGATGCCAGCGATGCCGAACTGGCCGAGGACATAGCCTATCTGCGCAAGGCCTGGGCCCGGATACGGGACGCCGGCACCCGCTTGCCGCCGATGTCGCTGCTGCACCAGGACCTGAATCTGCTGCAGCGGGTGCTGCGCGATCTGGCCGGCGAGGCTACGCAGTCGATCCGGGTCGACTCGCGCGAGCAGTTCGACAACCTGTTGGTATTCGGCCGCGAGTTCACGCCCTCCGCCACCGCCAAGTTGCAGCATTACAAGGGCGAGCGCCCGATCTTCGACCTGTATGGCATCGACGAGGAGGTGGCGCGTGCGCTGGGTCGCCGCGTCGACCTGAAATCGGGCGGTTACCTGGTGGTGGACCAGACCGAGGCATTGACCACCTTCGACGTCAACACCGGTGGCTTCGTCGGCGCGCGCAACTTCGACGACACGATCTTCAAGACCAACCTCGAAGCGGCCCAGGCCATCGCGCGTCAGCTTCGCCTGCGCAACCTGGGCGGGATCATCATTGCCGACTTCATCGACATGGTGCGCGAGGACCACCGCGAGGCGGTGCTGGCAGAGTTTCGCAAGCAGCTCGCGCGCGATCGCGTCAAGACTTCCGCGGGCGGCTTCTCGCAGCTCGGCCTGGTCGAGATGACGCGCAAGCGCACGCGCGAATCCCTGGCCCACATGTTGTGCGAGCCCTGCGCCGCGTGCCAGGGCAGGGGCAGCGTCAAGACCGCGCGCAGCGTGGCCTACGACATCCTGCGCGAGATCCTGCGCGAGGCGCGGCAGTTCGACCCGCGCGAATTTCGGGTTGTGGCCTCGCCCAAGGTCATCGAGCTGTTCCTCGACGAGGAAAGCCAGCACCTGGCGGGTCTGAGCGAGTTCATCGGCAAGTCGGTGTCGCTGCAGAGCGAGGCGGCGATGGGGCAAGAGCAGTACGACATCATCCTGTTGTAGACGCCTGCCGCGGCGTTCTCAACCCAGCGCCCAGCGCGCTGTGGCCACGTACAAGGGAATGCCGGCCAGGATGTTGAGCGGGAAGGTCAGGCCTAGCGACAGCCCGAAGTACAGCGAAGGCTTGGCCTCGGGTATCGCATGGCGAACTACCGCCGGCACCGCGATGTAGGAGGCACTGGCGGCCAGCACCATCAGCAATGCACCATTGCCCGGCGACATCCCTGTGGCCCGCGCCAGCAGCAGGGCCATGGCGGCGTGCACCAGGGGCCCGACGACGGCATAGGCCAGCAGCCAGGCAGAGGTGCCGCGCAGCTGCCCCATGTTGCGCGCCGCCAGCAGACCCATGTCGAGCAGGAAGAACGCCAGCATGCCCTTAAACAGGTCACCGGTGAACGGCTGCATTGCCGCCTGACCCGCGTCGGCGCTCAGGATGCCCACGACCATTGAGCCAAGCAGCAGCAACTGGGCGCCGTCGGTCAGCGCCTCGTGCATCACGCGGCGTAACGGCATGGTGGTTCGGTCCGGCATGGCGGCGTCTGGTGTCGATGCGGCGTGCCGATGGCGCACCCGGTTGGCCAGCAATACGGCCATGATGATCGCGGGCGATTCCATCAGCGCCATCGCCGCCGCCATGTGACCCCCGTAGGGGATGCCGTGGTTGTCCAGGAACTGCACCGCAGTGATGAAGGTGACGGCGCTGACCGAGCCGTAGGTGGCTGAAACCGCCGCGGCGTCGAACCCGTTGAGCACGCGGCGCAGCACCAGGTAGCCGAGCGCTGGAACCACGACCGCCAACGCAATTGCACTGCCCAAGGTCACCGCCACCTCGGCGGTGAGGCCGGAGCGCGCCAGCGCAAAGCCGCCCTTGAGCCCCAGCGCCATCAGAAGGTACAGCGACAGGAAGCGCGCGATCGGCGGCGGTATCTCCAGATTCGATCGCAGTACGCCGGCCACGATGCCGAACACAAAGAACAGCAGGGCGGGATCTAGGAATTCCTTCATTCGGGTTGCGCCGGCGCGGTCAGGCCGGTCCGGAGGCCACGGCGGCACTCTCGCGTGTCTGGCTTTCGCGCACGCCGATTTCGCGTTGCTCCTTGTGGGATGCCGAGGTCCAGCGCCAGTAGCGTGACCACGCTGCCCGTG
>JANOUM010000653.1:0-8840 GCA_031416855.1 Rhodoferax sp.
GAGTGCGCCTGCGTCGGCGTGCCGGATTCCAGGACCGGCGAAGCCGTCAAGCTGGTGATCGTCAAGAAGGACTCCGCGCTGTCGGAAGCCGACGTGCGCGCCTACTGCAAGGCCAACCTCACCGGTTACAAGCAACCCAAGGTCGTCGAGTTCCGCTCCGAGTTGCCCAAGACCCCCGTGGGCAAGATCCTGCGGCGCGAACTGCGCGACAAGTAGGCATCGCGCAATTGATTACCACCGCCATCCTGAGCGCCCTGGCACAGGAGCAGCAGGGCCTGATCGAACAACTGCAAGGTGCGCGACGGGTGCAACGGGCAGGACGCGACTTCTGGCAGGGACGACTCCTTGGCCAACCGGTCGTGCTGGCGCTGTCGCGCATCGGAAAAGTTGCAGCCGCAAGCACCGCAACCACCCTGATAGAGGCGTTCGCGGCGCAGCGAGTCATCTTCACCGGTGTGGCCGGCGGGCTGGGCGCGGACGTGCGTGTCGGCGACCTGGTGGTGGCCACCGGGTTCGTGCAGCATGACATGGACGCCTCCCCGCTGTTTCCGCGTTTCGAGATTCCGCTTTATGGCCAGGCTGCATTCGACTGCGATCCCGCCTTGTCGTGCTTGCTCGCGCAAGCCTGCCAGCGCAGCCTTGCCGTCGCGCGCACCGGCGTGCCCGCGCGTCCGTCGGTCGTACACCGGGGCCTGGTCGCCAGCGGCGACCAGTTCGTGTGCACCGCGCAGGCGGCATCGCGGCTGCAGGCAGAACTGCACGCCGTGGGCATGGCGCCGTTGGCAGTGGAAATGGAGGGTGCTGCGGTGGCGCAGGTGTGCCACGACTACGGCGTTCCGTTTGCCGCGGTCAGGACGATATCGGATCGAGCGGACGAGGACTCGGCGGCGGATTTCCAGCATTTCGTGACCCACGTGGCGAGCCAACACGCACGTGCCATCATCGGGCAGTTGATGCCCCTGCTGCCAGGCGTCTGATCGCCCGAGCGCCATGCCCCGCACCGGGCGCGGACGCGGTGCCTACTTGAGCCAGCCGCGACGGCGAAAATACCACATCGGAAAAATCGCACTGACCGCCATCAGCAGCAGCGCATACGGGTACCCCAATGTCCACCCGAGCTCCGGCATGAACTGGAAGTTCATGCCGTACAGGCTGGCGATCAGCGTCGGCGGCAACAAGGCCACGCTGGCCACCGAGAAAATCTTGATGATCTTGTTCTGGTTGATGTTGATGAAACCGACCGTCGCATCCATCAGGAAGTTGATCTTGTCGAACAGGAAGGCGGTGTGGGAATCCAGCGAATCGATGTCGCGCAGGATCTGCCGCGCCTCGTCGAACTGCTCGGCGTTGAGCATCTTGCTGCGCATCATGAAGCTGACCGCGCGCCGGGTGTCCATCACATTGCGCCGGATGCGGCCGTTCATGTCCTCGTGGCGGGCGATCGCTCCCAGCACCTCGCCGGCCAGCACGTCGGTCACGTTGCCGGACAGCACCTTCTCGCTGACCTTCTCCAGTTCGTCATAAATGCCTTCGAGCGTATCGGCCGAGTACTCGGCATCGGCATCGAACAGCTTGAGCAGGACTTCCTTCGCGTCCTCGATCAGGCCGGGCGCGCGGCGCGCACGCATGCGCAGCAGGCGGAACACCGGCACATCCTCGTCGTGAATGGAAAACAGCACGCCCTTGCTGCGTAGTTCCTCGTTGACGAGGTTGATGATGAATGCCACCCGGACCGTGCGCGGGTCGTCTACGTCGGCGATCAGGAAGTCGCTGCGGATGTGCAGATCGCCATTGTCCTCGGTGTAGAAACGCGCCGACTCCTCGATGTCCTCGTCCATCGCGTCATCGGGAATCGACAGGCCGAAATACTGCTTGACCCATCGCTTCTCGTCGGGCGTCGGAGATTCCAGGTCGACCCAGATCGGCTGGAACCGCGACAGCTCTTCCAGCGACTCTATTTCCTCCTGGAACAGCCTGCCGTTGGCGAGCGTGAAGACATTGAGCATGGACGCTCTCCAGGTGGTCGGTAGGGGCTGGAGAAGCGCGCTGCCGGAGGCTGCCGATCGGGGCAGAAATCGCACACGCGGGCTCCAGAAAACTGGCGTCGCAATTATCGCATCGGTGATACGCCCGAAGGCCTGGCGTCAGTCGCCGAGGATCAATTCCAGCAGTTCGCCCTTCAGTGCGAGCGCGTCGCTTTCGCCCATCGCGATCAGTGACTGGACAAAACCTGGCTCGAACAGCAGGTAACTGGCCAACGTGCCCCCGCTGCCGTTGAGCACACCCAGCGCACCCAGCGCCTCGCGGATCGAGGCTGGCAGCGTCGCTGTGAATTGCTGTGCTAGGCCATCCAGCGAACGCGTGGGCGCGATCGCCAGCACATCGATCGGCTTGTAGGGCATCGCGGCGGCGGCCTCGGGCGGCAGGCGGTTGATGGTCTGGGTCACGCGTTGCGTCTGCTCGACATCCGCCTGCAGCGTGTCATGAAACACGCTCGCCATGACATGGCCCGCCATGCTGCCCAGGGTGGGGCCGGCAGTACGGGCCGGCACCGTGGACTGACCCAGGCCCGGGCGTTCCGGCTGCCCGACGCCGATCACCAGGATCTTGCGGGCCCCCAGGTGCATGGCCGGCGACAAAGGTGTGACCTGGCGCATCGACCCATCGCCGAAATGCTCCTGCCGGCCGTCCACCTGCAGGGCGGTGGCGGGGAACAGGAACGGGATGGCGCTGGACGCCATCAGGTGGCCGATGCTCACACGCTGGTACTCGGCGCGGCGGCCCGGCCGGGCCCATCCCTCGAACTCAGCCTGGCTCGCGGTATGGCAGAACGTCCAGTGCACGCCGCTGGAATAACTCGAACCGGTGACCGCGAGTGCGTCGATCGCGCCGGAACGCAGAGCTTCGTCGATGCCCTCGAGCGGGATGCCGTCACGCAGTATTTGGGCCAGCGGCGCGTTGTTCAGCAGGGCACCGGTGGCCCGTGCGTGCCGCGACAGGCTCCAGGCCACGGCGATACGGCTGAAGCGCACCCATTGGGGCACGTTGAGCTGGTAGACATCCGTCGACCGCAAGCGGCCCCAGAACTCGGCCAACTGGTCGAATGCCTGGAGGCCCTGCACCGCCCGGCTCGCCAGGAACGCCGCGTTGATCGCACCGGCCGAGGTGCCCACCAGCACCTGAAACGGGAACGTCTGCGCGGCAGCGGGATGGCCGCGGAGCAATGTCGCCATCGCCTTGAGCACGCCAACCTGGTAGGCAGTCCGGGCTCCGCCGCCCATCAGCACCAGGCCGACGGTCGGTCGGGCGTGCTGGCGCAGCCCGGCGTGGATGATGGTGTCAAGACTCATGGAACCATTTTGTAACGATGGCCCGGTGTATTGCAAACTATTACCAAACTCGCACCTTGTATCGTGACGATCCACCCACAGCGGCGTCCGGTTCGGCGGCGCTTGCGTGTTCGGGCTTGCTTTTGGCAGCCATCGGGAGCATAGTAATTCCAGTGAAACAGGTTACCGTACATCCCTTCCGGGGGTTTTTGGCCAAGGGCAGTTTTGTCCAAGGCTTTTTCAATGGCGAGAGCATTAGGAGGAAATCCATGAACTTGACGATCAGCGGTCATCACCTCGAAGTCACTCCGGCCCTGAGAAACTACGTCACGACCAAGCTTGATCGCATCACCCGCCACTTTGACCAGGTTGTCGATGTCAAGGTGCTGCTCACCGTGGAGAAACAGAAGGAAAAGGAACGAAGACAACGCGCCGAATGCAACATCCATGTCAAGGGCAGCGACATGTTTGCCGAGAGCTCACACTCCGACCTCTATGCTGCCGTGGATGAACTGGTGGACAAACTCGACCGCCAGGTGGTGCGCCACAAGGACCGACTGCAGAACCACCATCACGAAGCGCCCAAGCGCGTGATGTAGGCCAAGCACCCTGGCCCCACGAGAACCGCCCGCCTGCCGGGCGGTTTTTTTGTGTGCATAATCAGCCCCGACCATGAACCGACTCGCCTCCATCCTGCCACCTGCCCACGTGCTCGTCAGTGTGGACGCCACCAGCAAGAAGCGGGCTTTCGAGGAGGCGGGACTACTGTTCGAGAATCTGCATGGGCTGAGCCGGGCGCTGGTCACCGACAGCCTGTTTTCGCGCGAACGACTCGGCTCCACCGGCCTGGGCCACGGGGTCGCCATCCCCCACGGGCGCATCAAGGGGCTGAAAGCACCCATGGCGGCGGTTTTCCTGCTGGCCAACCCGATCGGTTTCGACGCGCCGGACGACATGGCGGTGCGACTGCTGATCTTCCTGCTGGTGCCGGAAGCGGCGACCCAGAAACACCTCGAGATCCTCTCTGAAATTGCCGAACTGCTCAGCGATGCGTCCTTGCGCGACCAGCTCAACGCGAGCACCGATGCATTGCAACTGCATGCGCTGATTTCCCACTGGAAACCGACGCCGATGTCCTGACAGGTGCGACAGGGGCCTGTCTCCCAGAACTGCAGAAGTGCCATGAAACCCACCGTCGTCAGTGCCGATGTCCTGTTCGAAGAATTCCGGGCCTATCTCAAATGGCAATGGGTGGCGGGGCTGGGCGCCTCCGAGCGGCGTTTTGACGAAGTCGCGGTGCGTGCGGCGCGCTCTGGGGCCGACCTGGTCGGGTACCTCAACTACATCCATCCCTATCGGGTGCAGATCCTGGGCGAACGTGAAATCGCCTACCTGACCAGTGCCACACCGGACGACTGCGCGCGACGCATATCGCGCATCGTGACGCTCGAGCCGCCGGTGCTGGTGCTGGCCGATGCGCAGACCGCGCCAGACGCCCTGCTGTCGATGTGCGAACGGGCGCAGATTCCCATGTTCGCCACCGAGGGGTCCTCGGCCTTTGTCATCGACGTGTTGCGCGCCTACCTGTCCAAGCACTTCGCCGAACGCACGACGATGCATGGCGTGTTGATGGACATCCTGGGTCTGGGCGTGCTGATCACCGGCGAGTCGGGCCTGGGCAAGAGTGAGCTGGGTCTGGAGCTCATTTCACGCGGCAACGGCCTGGTCGCCGACGATGCGGTCGACCTGCACCGCATCAACCAGACCACGATCGAGGGACGCTGCCCGGATCTGCTGCAAAACCTGCTGGAGGTGCGCGGCATCGGCCTGCTCGACATCCGCGCCATCTTCGGCGAGACCGCGGTGCGACGCAAAATGCGCCTCAAACTGATCGTGCACCTGGTCCGCCGTGAAACCCTGGAGCGGGAATACGAGCGCATCCCCTACGAGCCGCTGACCCAGGACGTGTTGGGCATCGCCGTGCTCAAGGTCGTCATCCAGGTGGTTGCCGGGCGCAACATCGCGGTGCTGGTGGAGGCCGCGGTACGCAATACCATCCTGCAGCTGCGCGGCATCGACACCTACCAGGAATTCGTCGAGCGCCACCGCAAGGCCATGAGCCAGGGACAGTCCGTCGGCGGCCACTGACCGCCGCGCGCCACGGTCAGGCCGCCGCGCGGCCGGTTGACGGCCGGTTGGGGCAGTCAGCCTTGGTGCAGTTGGCATACAGGCTCAGGGCATGATCGGCAATCGCGAAACCCTTGGTCTTGGCGACCGCCTGCTGGCGCCGTTCGATCTCGGCGTCGTAGAACTCCTCGACCTTGCCACAGTCCAGGCACACGAGGTGGTCGTGATGCTGCCCTTCGTTGAGTTCATACACCGCCTTGCCGCTCTCGAAATGGCTGCGGCTCAGGATGCCGGCCTGCTCGAACTGTGTCAATACACGGTAGACCGTGGCCAGCCCGACATCCGAACGTTCGTCCAGCAGCACACGGAAGACATCTTCAGCGGTCATGTGGCGTTGCGTGCCTTTCTGGAAGATCTCCAGGATCTTGAGCCGTGGCACCGTGGCCTTGAGCCCGATGCTCTTGAGTTCGTCGATGTTGGCCATGGCGGTGTTCTTCCTCTGGGAGGCGGCCTGCCGATGGTGGCTCAGCGGCTACAATGCCCCGATCATATCGTCCTGTCTGCGCCCAT
Organism: Rhodoferax sp.; assembly: GCA_031416855.1. Lineage (GTDB taxonomy): Bacteria > Pseudomonadota > Gammaproteobacteria > Burkholderiales > Burkholderiaceae_C > CAISIP01. The sequence continues at coordinate 6,027 of JANOUM010000653.1, forward strand.
GTCCGACCCTCTCCGCCACGCCTCGCGCATCAGCCTGTTCATGGTGGTTTGCGTCGCATTGACGGGCTGCTCCGGATTCAAGGGCGCGACCCTGAACATAGCCAGTATCGTGTCGCCGTATCGGATCGACATCGTGCAGGGCAACTTCGTGTCCAGCGAACAGGTGGCCCTGCTCAAACCCGGCATGGCGCGCCAGCAGGTGCGTGACCTGCTCGGGACGCCGCTGCTGCAAAGCGTCTTCCACAGCGACCGCTGGGATTATGTATTCACGTTCCAGCGCCAGGGCGAACAGCCGCAGTTGCGCAAGGTGACCGTCTTTTTCAACGGCCCGGCACTGGCCCGATTCGAAGCCGATACGCTGCCCACCGAAGCCGAGTTCGTCGCTTTGCTGGGCAAGGGGCACAAGGCCGCCAAAGCCCCGGAACTGGAAGCCTCCGAGGAGTCGCTCAAGCAATTCCCGGCTGCGGCCAAGGGCGCGGAGCCCAAGCCGCTGGCACCCTTGCCGGCGTCGTACCCGCCGCTTGAGCCGGCCACACCCTGAAGCCGCCGATCGATGAACCTCGACACCAGGCGCAGGATCTGTATTGCCGGTGCGTCCGGCCGCATGGGGCGCATGCTGATCGAATCGGTGCTGGCCAGTGATGACTGCGTGCTCAGCGGCGCGCTCGACCTGCCGGCAAATCCGTCGATCGGCACCGACGCTACCGCGTTCCTGGGGCGCAACAGCGGCGTGCTGGTCCGTTCCGACCTCGAAGGCGGCCTGCGTGGCAGCGACGTCCTGATCGACTTTACCCGCCCCGATGGCACGCTGGCCCACCTGGAGGCGTGTCGCGCGCTGGGCGTGAACGCGGTGATCGGCACCACCGGCTTCAGCGACGCCCAAAAAACAGCCATCCAAGCGGCATCGGGCGCGATCGCCATCATGCTGGCGCCCAATATGAGCATCGGTGTCAATGTCACGCTCAAGCTGCTCGAAATGGCCGCCAAGGCACTGGCCACCGGCTACGACATCGAGATCATCGAAGCCCACCACCGCCACAAGGTGGACGCGCCCTCCGGCACCGCACTCAAGATGGGCGAAGTGATTGCCGCCGCGACCGGCCGCGACCTGAAGCACTGCGCGGTCTATGGGCGCGAAGGCGTTACCGGTGAACGCGACCCTTCCACCATCGGTTTCGCCACCATCCGGGGCGGCGACATCGTCGGCGACCACACGGTCCTGTTTGCCGGCACCGGTGAGCGCATCGAGATCAGCCACAAGTCGTCCAGCCGCGCCACCTTTGCGCAGGGCGCGTTGCGCGCGGCCCGCTTCCTCGGTGGGCGCACGCAGGGGCTGTTCGACATGTTCGACGTGCTCGGACTCGGATCGACCAACACTGCGGCGCAATGAGCCGGTGGTCCGCTCCGGGCTCCGGTGGCATCGCAAGGCGCTGCACGGAGCGCCGCCGGTGAGCCTGATGCGCCTGCTCGCAGACGGTGACGGTGTGACCCGGCTGGTAGCCGTCGTGCTGTTGCTCATGTCGAGCGGTAGCTGGGTCGTGATCCTCTGGAAAGGCTGGTTGTTGCGCCGCGCCAGCACTGATGTGGCGCGCAGCACCGCGGCTTTCTGGCAATCGACCGATGTGGCCGACGGCCAGCGCAAGGCCCGCGCCTTCGACCGCGAAGCCTTGGTCGAACCCCTGATCGCCGCCACGTCGGTCACCACCCGGGGCACCCTCGCCACGGCCGGCGACAGGTCGCAGCAACTCACACGGGTGCTGCGTGAGGCCTTGCATGCCGTGCTCGCCCGGCTGCACTACGGGCAGGTGCTTCTCGCCACGGTGGGGGCGACCGCACCATTCGTGGGACTGCTGGGCACCGTCTGGGGCATCTACCACGCGCTGATCAGCATCGCCAGTGCCGGGCAGATCACGATCGACCGGATTGCCGGCCCGGTGGGCGAAGCGCTGATCATGACCGCGGCCGGGCTCGCCGTGGCGATACCGGCGGTGCTGGCCTACAACGTCTTTGGGCGCATGATCGGTCGCATCGAGGCCGACCTGGAGGGTTTCGCCCGCGACCTGCGCGAACTGCTGCTAAGCGTGTCGCCGGGCGGCCACGCCGGGCCCTGAACGATGGCTTTCGGACGGCTCGAGCGCACCCGGGGCGAGCCCCCGATGAGCGACATCAACATGACGCCGCTGATCGACGTGATGCTGGTGCTGGTGGTGATCTTCCTGATCACCGCGCCTCTGCTGGCGAGCTCGATCCGGCTCGATCTGCCACGCAGCGACGCCGCTGGCGCCAGCGACGCCGGCGCGTCGGTACTGGTGGTTGTGGACCGCGCGGGTCAGCTGTTCCTGGACGACAAACCGGTCACCAGCGCGGAACTGGCCAGGCGCCTGACGTCCATGGCTAGCCGCAATCCGGACACCGAAGTGCAACTGCGCGCCGACCAGGCGGTGGCGTATGGCCGCGTGGTCGAAGTGATCGGCGCGGCGCAAAAAGCCGGCCTCGGCCGTATCGGCTTCGTGGCCGACAATCGCGCCGAAGCCAAGTAGCGCTTTTGTGCCAGCGCCAGCCGGGGCCGCAGCAGGGCGCGGCGCGAAGAGCAAGGCCTAGAATCACCTGCGGCACTTGAGCCGCGACACCCGCCATGCAAGACAAATACGACCACCTCGCCGTCGAGAAGACCGCCCAGCAGAACTGGTCATCCAGCGATGCCTACCGGGTGACGGAAGACGCCTCGAAGCAGAAGTTCTACGCCTGCTCGATGCTGCCCTACCCCAGCGGCAAGCTGCACATGGGCCATGTGCGCAACTACACCATCAACGA
>JANOUM010000654.1:0-3351 GCA_031416855.1 Rhodoferax sp.
CGCGATTTTGGCCCTGATGCGCCGCATGGTGGACCAATATGGGATCTCTTTCATCTTCTCCACCCATGATCCGGAGGTGATCAAGGCGGCAGATGATTCGATCTTTCTGAAGGATGGCCTGATTCAGGGCATTCGGCGCAAGGTGGAGGATGCGTCATGATGGTGACGCTGAACCTGGCGCTGCGGAATTTGTTAAGGAATCGGCGGCGATCTTTGGCAACGCTGGTGGCGATGTCGATAGGGTCGGCCGCGATTCTGCTGTTTGGCGGCTTCAGCGCCAATATCAACTACAACATGCACACCCATCATGTGCAGCAGGGCGGCCACCTGCAAATCCAGCACCGGGATTTCTACTTGTATGGCAACGGCAATCCAACCGCCTACGGGATCGCGGACTACCCGAGGCTCATGGCTGCGATCCAGAACGATGAAGTGCTGCGTGATTTGGTGCTGGTGGTAACCCCAACTTTGCAGTTCGGAGGCATTGCCGGCAACTATGCGGCGTCGGTATCCCGCACCATCATCGGAAATGGTTTCGTGGCGGGTGACGTGAACCGTATGCGGTTATGGAACGATTTCAAGCTGCCGAACAAGGTCAAGAAGTTTGAGCTTGAAGGCGCTGCGCCGGACGCGGCGATCGTGGGAACGGGTGTTGCGCGCGTACTCCAACTGTGTGAGGCGCTGAAAATCGAGCACTGCCCGAAGCCGGTGCAGGAGGCGAAGGGAGAAGGAGAGGCATTGCCGGCCGACATTGCCCAACTCAGCACACAAGAAACCAAGGCGGGCAGTGCCACCGGGGAATCAGCCGCAGGTGCAGGCCAGCCCCGCGTGGAAGTGCTGGTGGTGAACTCGCGCGGCGCTCCCAATGTGACTTCGCTCCAGGTCATCCGCGCTGAAGACCAGGGCATCAAGGAGCTCGACGAGGTCTACGTCATGATGCATCTAAAGCAGATCCAGCAGCTGGTTTATGGTAACGCCACGCCCAAGGCCACGTCCATCATGCTGCAGTTGCGCCGGTCCGATCAGATCCCGAAAGCCTTGGCGCGCCTGACGCCGATATTGGCCAGTTTCTCGGCGGCACAGCCGCTGACCGTGCTGGATTTTCGGACCTTGAACCCGTTTTATGTCCAGACGATCCAGATGTTCGACACCATCTTCGGGTTCGTGTTCGTGCTGATCGGGGCGATCGTGTTGTTCACGGTCAGCAATACGATGAATACGGCGGTGGTGGAGCGAACGGTGGAGATCGGCACCTTGCGCGCCATCGGGCTGCGGCGCGCCGGAATCCGCGGCCTGTTCGTCACCGAAGGCGCGCTGATCGGGTTGTGCGGCGCCATCCTGGGTGTGGTGTTGGCGCTGGTGCTGGCGGCGGCGGTCAATGTGTCTGGCATGACCTGGTTGCCGCCGGGCAACGTGGAGCCGCTGTTATTGACGCTTACCGTGTGGGGTGAAAATCGCATGATGGTCGGGACGACCGTCGGCCTGATCTGCATTGCGATTTTGTCCGCGTGGTGGCCTGCGTATCGGGCGGCACAGTTGAAAGTCGTTGACGCCCTGCGGCATGTCTGAAGTTAATTGGGAGGAATGAAAGCCGTGAAAACCTTGTATTTTCTATTTATGGCGTTGTTCGCCAGCCAGGCGATTGCCGCCGCCAACGCGGAGGACATTCTGGCGGCCACGGATGCGATTCGCAACCCAGGCAAGCCATTCAGCGTGACCGTGACTTTGACCGAATTTCAGAACCGCAAGCAGGTGGATACCAGCACCCTGGCCAGCTATGCCCGCCTGCAGCCGACGGGCCAGTACTCCAGCCTGGTGCGGTTCGTCCTGCCGGCACGAGATGCCGGCAAGCTGATGCTGAAGAACGGCAACGACATGTGGTTCTACGACCCTGTCAACAAAGCCAGTGTGCGTTTGTCGCCGCAGCAGCGTCTGCTTGGCCAGGCATCGAATGGCGATGTGGCGACGGTGAACTTCTCCAAGGACTACAAGCCGACCCTGGTGGGTCAGGAGGAGGTGCAGGATGGCGAGAGCAAGATGCGCAAGGCCCACAAACTCAACCTCAAGGCGGTAGCGCCTGACGTCACCTATGCCAGTATCGACATGTGGGTTGACGCGGAGAACAACCGGCCCATCAAGGCGCACTTCTTTGCAGAGTCGTCGCGCCTGTTGAAGACCGTCTATTACCGGAAATTTCAACCCCAATTGGGCGCTGATCGCCCCACCGAATCGGTCATCATCGACGGCCTCAATCCCCAATCCGTGACCCTGATGCGCTTTACCGACTACAAGGCGCGCGACATCCCTGAGACGTGGATGCAGCGAGACTATCTGCCGCGCTTCCAACCGGAGTAATTTGATGCCATGTTTTTTTCGAGTTCGGCTTGTCGCTTCATCAGTAGCTGCGGCGTTGGTGATGCTGGGGGCCGATGCTCGGGCCCAGGCCGATGCTCTGAGCCTCGAAAGCGCGCCAGTACAAAAATCGGAGTCCATTGGCAGTACCCAGAATGTATTCGTGGAGGGCTCCATTGGCAATGCTGCCCAGCGCTACCGGCCTGGCAGTGTGGACACCGGGCGCTTTTCGCTGGACTTCTCCTACTCCGGCAAGGTTGGCACACAGATGCGCGTCATGTTGTCGGACCGGATCGATGCGATCTATCCGAAGTCGGCACCTGGCGCTGACACCACGATCAACAGCTTGCGCGAAGCGTATCTGAGCTGGCAACCCGAAGGCGCAAACACCGTTATAGACCTCGGCCGAATCAATGTGCGCAGCGGGCCAGCTTATGGGTATAACCCGACAGATTTCTTTCGCGACGGAAGCTTGCGCGTTATTACCAGCGCCGACCCATTCGCGTTGCGGCAGAACCGGATCGGTTCGGTGATGCTTCGCGCGCAACGCCTGTGGGACACGGGCTCTCTGTCGTTGGCCTATTCCCCGAAACTGGCCAGCCGACCCGATGCAGGTGGTTGGAGCCTGGACCTCGGCTCCACCAACAACGTCGACCGGGGACTGATTACACTCGGCACGAAAATCTCGGACAAGATCAACAGCCAGATACTGCTATACAAGGAAGAAGGCCGATCCCTGACTGTCGGCGCCAACATGTCCGCCCTTGTTTCCGACGCAGCAACCATGCATCTGGAGTGGTCCCACGGCCGGGAGCCGGATCTCGTAAGCCGCGCGTTGCCGGTGCCGGTGAACCACGTCACGAAAAGTCGGTTCGTGGGCGGTGCGACTTACACTACGCTGGGCAAGACGTCCATCACGGCGGAATACCAGTACAACGGTTTTGGCCTGAAGAATTCGGATTGGGCCTCTCTGAGCGCCGTGCCCGGCGCGCAACTGGG
>JANOUM010000655.1:0-2275 GCA_031416855.1 Rhodoferax sp.
GTCCAAGATGTGCGGCTCCGGCATGAAGGCGGCGATGTTTGCGCACGACATGCTGCTGGCCGGCAGCCACGACGTGATGGTGGCCGGCGGCATGGAGAGCATGACCAACGCGCCCTATCTGCTGCTCAAGGGTCGTGCCGGTATGCGAATCGGCCACGACCGGGTGTACGACCACATGATGCTCGACGGCCTGGAGGACGCCTACGAGACCGGCCGCGCGATGGGCACCTTCGGCGAGGAGTGTGCGGCGCATTACCAGTTCACGCGCGAAGCACAGGACGCCTTCGCCACCGCCTCGGTGCAGCGCGCCAAGGCCGCCACGGCCTCGGGTGCATTTGCGCCCGAGATCACACCGGTCACGGTCAAGGGCCGCACGGGTGATGTCGTGGTGTCCATCGATGAAGGGCCCGGCCGTGTCAAGCTGGACAAGATCGCCACGTTGAAACCGGCCTTCAAGAAAGACGGCACGATCACCGCGGCGTCGAGCTCCAGCATTAACGACGGCGCCGCGGCCATGGTGTTGATGCGCGCCTCCACGGCGGCCCGCCTGGGTGCCCGGCCCATGGCGCGTATCGTGGCGCATGCGATGCACGCGCAGGCACCGAACTGGTTCACCACCGCACCGGTGGGGGCCACGCAGAAGGCGCTGTCCAAGGCCGGCTGGAGCGTGGGGGATGTCGACCTGTGGGAGGTCAACGAGGCCTTCGCCGTGGTGCCGATGGCGCTGATGGCCGACTTGAAGGTCGCGCACGAGATCGTCAATGTGCATGGGGGCGCCTGCGCGCTGGGCCATCCCATCGGCGCCAGCGGTGCGCGCATCATGGTGACCTTGATGTACGCGCTGCAGGCGCGCGGCCTCAAAAAGGGGCTGGCAACCCTGTGCATCGGTGGCGGCGAGGCCACGGCGGTGGCGCTCGAGCTGGTCTGATGCGATACGACACGCAACTTCAACCATCGGGGAGGCTAACGTGTTGCTGAGTCAGGACCAGGAAATGGTGCGCGACGCGGTGCGAGCCTTTGCGCGCGAGCAGTTGTGGCCCAACGCGGCGCGCTGGGACCGCGACCACCACTTCCCCCGGGAGGCCCATCAGGGGCTGGCTGCACTCGGCGCATACGGCATCTGCGTGCCCGAGGAGTATGGCGGCGCCAACCTGGACTACCTCACGCTGGCGCTGGTGCTGGAGGAAATCGCGGCCGGCGACGGCGGCACCAGCACCGCGATCAGCGTGACCAACTGCCCGGTCAACGCCATCTTGCTGCGTTACGGCAATGCGGCCCAGAAGCGGCAGTGGCTCACCCCGCTGGCGCGCGGTGAGATGCTGGGTGCATTCGCGCTGACCGAGCCGCATGTCGGCTCGGATGCATCGGCCCTGCGTACCACGGCACTGCGCGATGGCGACGGGTACGTGCTCAATGGTGTCAAGCAGTTCATCACCAGCGGCAAGAACGGGCAGGTCGTGATCGTGGTCGCGGTCACCGACAAGGGCGCCGGCAAGAGGGGCATGAGCGCCTTTCTCGTCCCCACCGACACGCCGGGGTACCGGGTCGCCAGCCTGGAGCACAAGCTTGGCCAGCACAGCAGCGACACGGCACAGATCAGCCTGGAGAACTGCCGCATTCCGCATCAAAATCTGATCGGTGCCGAGGGCGAGGGTTACCGCATCGCCCTCGGCGGCCTTGAGGGTGGGCGCATCGGCATCGCGGCGCAAAGTGTGGGCATGGCGCGCAGCGCGTTCGAGGTCGCGCTCGACTATGCCAAGCAGCGCGAGAGTTTTGGCCAGCCGATCTTCAGCCACCAGGCGGTGGGATTCCGGCTGGCTGAGTGCGCCACCCAGATCGAGGCGGCCCGCCAGTTGATCTGGCACGCAGCTGCCCTGCGTGATGCGGGCCGGCCGTGCCTGAAGGAAGCAGCGATGGCCAAATTGTTCGCCAGCGAAATGGCCGAGCGGGTATGCTCCGTCGCGATCCAGACCCTGGGCGGTTACGGCTATGTGGCCGATTTCCCGGTCGAACGCATCTACCGCGACGTGCGGGTGTGCCAGATCTACGAAGGCACGAGCGATGTGCAGAAAATACTGATCCAGCGCGCGTTGTAGCGCCCAGCACCAAAAGGTTTCACCATGCCCATCACCAAAGGCTACCGCCAACTTGTCGACGAGGCCATGGCCGAAGTCACCACCTACAGCGTGACACAGGCACGTGCCAGGCTCGACGATCCGGCGACTTGTATCGTCGACATCCGCGACGTCCGGGAGTTGAACGCCGGCACGTTGCC
>JANOUM010000656.1:0-4895 GCA_031416855.1 Rhodoferax sp.
ACCTTGTGACGGAACTTGAAGCAGTCGGTGATCGTCTTGGCCACGCTGTAGACGCGGATTGCCGAGCCATGTTCGACGACGGTTTCGATGCCTTCGCTGTAGGCCTCGCCTCTCAGGCGCGCGACGCGCAGAATCGGGTGGTCGAGGGCGGGCGTCTGCGTCGCTTCAGGCAGTGCGATCCAGACCTCGAAGGGGAGCTGGGTGCCGATCTCGTGGAATTGAAGTGCAGATAGCAGGCAGACGACGGCCTTGGGGACGCGTCGGCAGACTTCGATAAGGCTCTGATGCTCGCTCACCTGGCTGTCCGGCAGGCTGTAGAGGCCGCGGGTGACGCGCTGCAGCTTGCCGCCATGTTCGAGCTTGACGAGCAGTTGCGGCGACCAGCCCCGCGCGCGCACGTCGCCCGCGCTCAGCAGCAGCTGGCGCCGGGCGAGTTCGAGGATGCGATCTGATTGGGTGGGCGGCACGCGGCCAGTTTAATATACGCACTACTTGTTATCAAGTCATGCGTCCGAAACAATGGGTTGCCGCGCCAGGGACGCCGCGGTCTTGGCTCCTCGACCTGGGCTCGAACCAGGGACCTACGGATTAACAGCCGGTGGGACGATCGGGCCGGGAAGCCGCATGCTTGCTCACTTTCGGCCGTTGACTGTCCAATATTAGTTGCGGATTTTCGCAAATCTGGCCAAGTATCCGGGCGGGTTGCCGCTCGGTGACTACTGGATATTGGAAAAGGCCTCGCAGAGCCGATCAAAGCAACTTGGCCCCTGGAAGTTTGCGCATCCCCCGGTCAAATGTGGCCGTGAAGGCGCACCCATGCCGGGCATGCTTGGCGACGACCAGGCAGTCGGAGAATCCGCAGTTGTCGTGCTCGAACATGTCGGCCGCCTGAGTAACCGCGTCGCGGTCCTCGAACGCAAACGCTGTTTCGTTCAGAAGACTGCGGATCGCGAGCAGCTGCTCAGCCTTGTCCTGGTCGAAGGCCGAGCGCAGAGTCCATACCGCTTCCGCCAAGACCACATCCGTCACCAGCAGTGATCCTGGCGTACCGCCATGTTCTGCCAGCAACGCATCGATGCGCTTGTTCTGAGCCGGCGCATCGTTGAGCCACAGTGGCAGCAGGATGTTGGTGTCTATGCCGATCATTGGCCGGCGGACTTGCGGCCGTTCCGGGCAGGGGCATGCCTGTTCCGCAGGTGCTTGGAGACCGACTCATCCATCTGCTCGACGGTCAGTGCAATCACATGCGGCGACTTGAGCAACCCACGGATGCGCCTCGCATCGGGCAAGACCCGCCGCGCCGTGATCGTGTTGTCCTCCAGGATCTGGAAGTCGAGCATCGAGCCAGCATCCAGGCCGAGCTGATCGCGAATTTCCTTCGGGAGGGTGATCTGCCCCTTGCTGGTAAGTGTGGCAAACATGGCGAGACCCTCAAGTTGGAGTCGGATCCTTACATTGAATTTGTGTAAGGAATCTGTTGTCGATCATAGCGGGCCTGGCGAATGCAGGTGCCAGCGCTGTATTGCCCAAGCAAGCTGTAGATGCCGACGTCAGATTGACCCAGGCTGCCGATTTCCGGTGACCCGGTGCGATGCCGCTGGAATTGATGTTGGGCGAGGGATGGCAGCCACTGATGGTGGGTCAGTCAGCAGCCGGCGGCTTGGGTCGAATCCGCGTCAGCGCCAGCGCATCCAACAAACCGCATAATTGATTCAAGCGCCCGAGAGGTGCCATCTCTTGGTTTCATAACAAGCAGTGCAGCATGACCGCCAACGCCTTCCACAACATCGCGCAGATCGAGACCAGCCTGTGGGATGTGTTTGCGCAGATCAGTCGTCTCAGCGCGCAAAACCAAAAACTCCGCGCCGCCCGCGACCTGTTGCTGCCCCGCCTGATGAGCGGCGAATTAGCGGTATGAGCCCGCACAAGAAAATCGTCATCATTGCCGGCCCCAACGGCGCCGGCAAGACCACGTTTGCCCGCGAGTTCTTGCCGTTCGAGGCGGACTGCCCCACCTTCGTCAACGCCGACCTGATCGCTGCTGGCATCGCGCCGTTTCAACCCGAGACGGTGGCCTTTCGGGCGGGCCGGTTGATGCTGCAGGAGCTGGCGCACCATGCGACAGAGGGTCGCAGCTTCGCGTTCGAGACCACGCTCTCAGGCCGCACCTATGCGCCCATGATCGACGCGTGGCGTGCCAGTGGGTACACCGTCAAGCTGATTTTCCTGTCGTTGGTGTCGGCCGACGAGGCCATTGCCCGCGTGGCCAACCGCGTCTGCCAGGGTGGGCACAACATCCCCACCGACACCATTCGCCGTCGTTTTGACGCTGGCCTGGCGCACTTTCATGGCACCTACCGCCACCGCGTCGATTTCTGGCAGTTGTTTGACAATAGTGGCGATTCGCCCCAGTTACTTGAGGAAGGAAGCAACCCATGAGTGCCGTAGTGACCACGCCTGTCGTTTCCCGGCTGCCAGACGCCGACATGCAAGCCGTGCCGGCCGCTCTGGCGCGCGCCGCCCTGCGCGCCCGTGAGGTGGCAGCACGCACAGGCACACCTTTGGTGGTGGCACGTGATGGCAAACTGATGCAGGAGGCGGTTCCGTCCGAGCCTGCCAAACCGATGGATGATGTGCCACCCGTTCATTGAGGCAGGTTGAGCCCCCATGGCCTACACCGACATCAACAGTGAAGACCGTCTGGTGCAGGCCACCTTTGCGGAGCATCTGGAAAGGACGCTGGCCTGGGACAGCGTCTATGCCTGGAACCAGGAGACCTTTGGTCCAGCCGGCACGCTGGGCCGCGCCAATGAGCGTGACGCGGTGCTGGTGCGCGACCTGCGCGCGGCCCTGACCAGGCTCAATCCGCAGCTGCCGCCTACGGCCATTGAAGAAGCCGTCAGCCGGTTCACGCACCACGACTTTTCCCGCTCGCTGCTGCAGCACAACCGTGACTTTCATGCGCTGATCCGAGACGGCGTGCCGGTGCGCTACCGCGAAGCGCAAGGGCAATTACGTTCCACGCACGCCGTGGTGGTCGACTTTCGCAACCCCGCCAGCAACAGATTTCTGGTGGTGGGCGAACGCAAGCTCACCGGTCTGCGCACGCCCAACTACAACCGCCGCGCCGACCTGGTGTGCTTCGTCAACGGCCTGCCCCTGGTGTTCATCGAACTGAAGGCGGTGTACAAGAACATCCGCGCCGGCTTTGACGGCAATCTGCGCGAATACATGGACGAAAACGTCATCGCCCATGCGTTTCACCACAACGCCTTCCTGATTGGGCAACAGATCAAGCTGGTCTATGAGCGACAACGCCACCAGCGGCCCGGCATTGATCACTGCACGATCAAGCATTCGGGGCAAACTCCGCATTCAACTCATCAGCATCCATCGTGACGACCGGCACACCATATCAGTCCTTCTCGTTCGAGCCGGATCGATACATTGACGCGATTGACCATGGCGTCAAGACCATCAAATCGTTGGCAATCTCGTCGAAGCGACCAGTTGAGTTTCCGGTGCATGGCGTTTGCCTGGAGGATGTTCTCGCGTTGGAGACCAGACCATTTTCGACTCATATTCAGGAGCCTGGACGACGGCTCACTGCTAAGCCAGTCGTCATAGATGCTTACCATGGCCATGTGATTGTCGGTGGTGTTGATTATGCGATGGCTGACTTGAACTTACCTGACGAGTTGATGGGCAGATACCGCGCTTGGACGTCACTGTGCGTGTTTCCGAACGATACGGCGGAGGTCCCCACGTACCTGACCTACCTTGAGGCAGGGCGCTTGTTTTGTCGCGATCTGCGTCGGTACATCGGCTACAAGACAGTGGTGAAGTTCAAGTACCATCCGCCACCGGTATACAACAGCGCGGCGTGGGAAGTCATCGAAATCATTAGGTCATGAAAATTGATCTTTGACCATTTTTCAGCCCATCGGCGAGGGCATTTTTCGTGTCGGGTAACTCCCGCCATCGGCTTTGACCGTGAGAAAAGACTCGCCGTTTGGGTTGCTCCAGCGTTTGGTGCAATGGTGTTGCCAGCGCCTGCAAGGAATCGGACACCAAGGGTCTCAACGGAGCAGCATATGCCCATACATCAAGTCATCACTGACCAGCGCGTACCGATCAAGATCTGGACCGACGATGTCGATGACCGCTCCAAGGAGCAACTGGCCAATATCGCTGGGCTGCCCTTTGTGCACCACCACGTCGCAGCGATGCCCGATGTACACCTCGGTATCGGTGCCACCATTGGTTCAGTGATCGCAACGCACAAGGCCATCATTCCGGCGGCCGTCGGTGTGGACATCGGCTGCGGCATGGTGGCCACCCGGTTGTCGATCACGGCCAACGATCTGGACGAGAAAGCACTGAGGAAGGTTTTCGATCAAATCACTCGGGATGTACCGGTGGGGCGCGGCCAACACGCCGATGACCGAGTCCTTGTGGATGCGGCGCGGCCCTTCGAGCCAGGCTTGAAAGCGCTGACCGACCGTCACCCACAACTTCTAAAGGCATTTGGCAAGTTCTCCAAGTGGACCAACCAGATGGGCACCCTGGGTGGCGGCAATCACTTCATCGAGGTTTGCCTGGATGAGTCCGATCAAGTGTGGGTGATGTTGCACTCGGGTAGTCGGGGTATCGGCAACGCGATTGCCGACTACTTCATTCAGTTGGCCCGCAAGGACATGGAGCGCTGGATGATCCAGTTGCCCGACCGTGACCTAGCTTATTTCCCGGAAGGCACAGAGCAGTTCAATGACTACGTGGAGGCGGTGCATTGGGCGCAGGAGTACGCGATGGCCAACCGCCAGGCCATGCTGGACCTGGTTCTGGATGCGCTCGCAAGGCATCTGCCGCCGTTCACTGTCACAACCGAAGCGGTG
>JANOUM010000657.1:0-2347 GCA_031416855.1 Rhodoferax sp.
CTTCATCGACGCCGGCCTGTCGGCGCCCTTCTTTGCCAACCCGGCTGTGCGCGAGCTGCGCTGCAACGCCGTTCCGACGCGACGGCTCGGCAGTGCGCTGGACATCGCCGATGCCGTGGTCTTCCTCGCGTCGGACGCCGCTGCCTACATCAACGGCCACGAACTGGTGGTCGATGGCGGCGCGTCACGCGCCCTGCTCGCGCTGCTGCCACGCGAGGCACCTGCCCGATGAACCATGCGTGACCTTCAGGACATGTCGGTGCTGATCACAGGCGGCGGCTCGGGGATCGGTGAGGGCACCGCTCGGCTGTTCGCCCAACGCGGGGCGAAGGTCACCATCAGCGGCCGGCGCAAGGACAGGATCGAGGCTGTGGCCGCATCGATAGGCCCGTCCTGCCAGGCCGTGGTGGGCGACGTCACCAACCATGCCGACCGCGAGGCCATGCTGGGCGCCGCCGTGGCGCACGGCGGCAAGCTCGACGTGCTGGTCAACAACGCCGCCAACATGTACCGACAGGCCGTGGGCCAGTACACCGAGGACTTCCTCAAGGAAGCCTTCAACACCAACGTCATCTCCGGGATGATGCTCTCCAGCATGGCAGTGCCCCTGCTCGAAACCACCCGCGGCGCGATCATCTTCCTGGGATCGATCCACAACCGCCGCGCCTATCCCGGCGCCTCGCCCTATGCCACCACCAAGGCCGCTGTCGAGGGCCTGACGCGCGTCATGGCAGCCGAACTCGGGCGCAAGCTCATCCGTGTGTGCTGTGTGCTGCCGGGCGCGGTCAGCACCGACATCAACCTGCGGGCCGGGTTGTTCACCGTCGAGCAGTCCGATGCCCGGTACGCCTCCATCGCGCCGGACCATGCACTCGGACGCATCGGCACTGTGGCGGAAGTCGCCGAGGCGATCGAATACCTGGTGCGTGCCGAATGGGTCACCGGCGTCGCGCTCGAAGTCGACGGCGGCCTGGGCCTGGGCGTTTCCAACTTCTGAACGGCAGCACAGCACCATGCACTTCACACACCACCTGATTCAGACCGCCTATGTCGTGAACGACATCGACGCCGCCATCGAACGCTGGCACGCCCTGTGGGGCATCGGCCCGTTCTTCGTGCGCCGCCACATCGAGATGCCGTATGTGCGCTACCGCGGGGCACTGTCCACGATCGACATGTCTGCGGTCTACGTGCAGGCCGGTCCGATCCAGGTCGAGCTGGTGCAGCAGCACTGCAATGCGCCGTCGGCCTTTCGTGACATGTACGCCGCCGGCCAGGAGGGCCTGCACCACGTGGCGGTGATCCCCGACGACTACGACCGGCTGCTGGCCCACTATGCAGCGCTCGGGTACCCGGTGGCTGGCGAAGTGCGAACCGCCGGTGGCCGCGGGGCGGCGTTCGTGGACACGCGGCCGATGTTGGGCCACATGATGGAGGTCTACATGCCGGGCGAAGGCATACCGGCCCTGTACCGCCGGGTCGCCGAGGCTGCGGCCGCCTGGGACCGGCGCCAGCTCACGATCGACCTCGACCCGGCGAAGTAACACACCGCCGCATTCCCAGCCGCAAGCCGGAAGCCGCCATGCAAGACCTCCAGACCGAGATGCTGCGCACCGCGCGCGGCAGTGTCGTGGCGCTGGACAGTGCCGCCGATGTGTTGCCACACAACCGCGGGCGCGACGTGCTGGTCACCGCCTCGTACATCGGCGTGTTGCCGGCGCGGCTGGTGCATGACCACCTGCCGCGGGCCGTTATCGGCTTCGACGGTGGTGTCGGGCCGCAGGGCTCCAATATCGCCGGACTGTGGTATTTCGAGGCGCTCAACGTGCCGGCTGCTGCGGTGGACGTGATGGGCGTGATCCTCGGGGATGGCGTCGACGTGTACCACAACGGCCGCATCAGCTTCCTGAACCGGCCTGCTGCGGACTGCGGCGTGGTGGTGGGCATACCGGCGCACGAAGCCGCGCGCCTGATGCTCGAGCACGAACCCGCCAGCCCCAGCGCCTACCAGGTCACGAACCGGCGCGTGGTCCATGAGACGCCCGCCGGCCGCCAGATCGTGGTCACCGATTCCATCGTGTTCGGCCTTGAAACCGACCGGCGCAACGTCCTGGTCACCGCCGGCCACACCGGGCGCAGCGGCGCGCGCCACATCCTCAAGGTGATGCCCTTCGGTTTTATCTGCTCGGACGGCGGGCGCGGGCGCGACGATTCGGGCATGGCGGGGTTGGAGATCACTGCGGCCGAAGGCATTGCCGGTGCCACCGTGGACGCGCACCGGGCGCGTATGGGGGACGGCATGAGCACGTATGACGACGGCATCATCAGCGCGGCGAACCGGCTGGCA
>JANOUM010000658.1:0-3320 GCA_031416855.1 Rhodoferax sp.
TTGGTCATGCAGCTTCCGATGAACACCTCATCGATCTTGGACCCGGCAACCTCGGTCAGTGTCTTCACGTCGTCCGGATCATTGGGGCAGGCGACGATAGGCTCGTGCACGTCGGCAAGGTCGATCTCGATCACGGCCGAGTACTGGGCATCGCCATCGGCCTTCATCAGCACCGGATTGGCGAGCCATGCCTCCATCGCAGCGATGCGCCGCTGAATCGTGCGCACGTCTTGGTACCCGGTTGCGATCATCCACTTGAGCATGGTGATGTTGCTGTTGATGTACTCGATGATGGGGGCCTTGTCGAGGTGAACCGTGCAGCCGGCCGCAGAACGCTCCGCCGAAGCATCGCTCAACTCGAACGCCTGCTCGACTTTCAAGTCAGGCAGGCCCTCGATTTCCAGAATGCGGCCCGAGAAGATGTTCTTCTTGCCCTGCTTGGCGACGGTGAGTAAACCGGCCTTGATCGCGTATAGCGGGATGGCATTTACCAGATCGCGCAAGGTTACACCCGGCTGCAAGCGGCCCTTGAAACGTACCAGTACGCTTTCCGGCATGTCCAGCGGCATGACGCCCGTCGCCGCGCCAAAGGCCACTAGGCCGGAGCCTGCAGGAAAACTGATACCGATCGGAAACCGGGTGTGGCTGTCCCCGCCGGTGCCCACGGTGTCGGGCAGCAGCATGCGGTTAAGCCAGCTATGGATGATGCCGTCACCCGGCCGCAGGCTGATGCCGCCGCGCGTGCTGATGAAGTCGGGCAACTCATGGTGCATCTTTACATCGACCGGCTTGGGATAGGCGGCGGTATGGCAAAACGACTGCATGACCAGGTCGGCGCTGAACCCCAGGCACGCCAGGTCCTTGAGTTCATCGCGCGTCATCGGACCCGTGGTGTCCTGGGAGCCTACGGACGTCATCCTTGGCTCGCAATAGGTGCCGGGGCGCACGCCCTGCCCCGCCGACAGGCCCACGGCCCGGCCCACCATCTTCTGGGCCAGGGTAAAACCGGCCTTGGTGTCGACGGGATTCTGTGGCAACCGGAACAGGCTGCTCGGCGGCAGGCCCAGCGCCTCGCGGGCCTTGGACGTCAGGCCACGGCCGACGATCAGCGGAATGCGTCCACCCGCCCGCACTTCATCGAACAGGACGTCGCTCTTGAGCTGGAATTCGGCAATGACCTTGCCGTCCTTCAATGCCCTGCCTTCATAGGGACGCAACTCGACCACGTCACCCATCTCCATCTGGCTGACGTCGAGCTCGATCGGCAAGGCGCCGGAGTCTTCCATCGTGTTGTAGAAGATCGGTGCGATCTTGCCCCCCAGGCACACGCCACCGAAGCGCTTGTTCGGCACAAAGGGGATGTCTTCTCCAGTGAACCACAGGACGGAGTTGGTCGCGGACTTGCGGCTGGAACCAGTACCCACGACATCACCCACATACGCGACAAGGTGGCCGCGCGCGCGCAGGTCTTCGATGAACTTGACCGGGCCGCGCTTGCCTTCCTGCTCCGGCGTGACGCCGGGGCGCGGGTTCTTGTGCATCGTCAGCGCATGCAGCGGAATGTCAGGGCGACTCCAGGCGTCCGGCGCGGGAGACAGATCGTCGGTATTGATTTCGCCAGCCACCTTGAAGATGCTCACCGTGATGCTCCTGGCCACCTCGGGCCGGCTGGTGAACCACTCGCCATCCGCCCAGCTCTGGATCACGGAACGGGCCTGGAGATTGCCTTTGTCTGCTTTCTCCTTCACATCATGAAACTGGTCGAACATCAACAAGGTCTTCTTCAGCCCCGCAGCGGCTACCGCAGCGACGGCAGAGTCTGACAACAGATCCACCAGCGGGCTGATGTTGTAGCCGCCCAGCATGGTTCCCAGCAGCTCGGTCGCCTTTTCCCGGGATATCAACTTGCAGAGCTCAGTGCCATGGGCCACTGCGGCGAGGTAACTCGCCTTCGCCTTGGCCGCATCGTCCACGCCGGCCGGAACACGGTAGGTGATCAGATCCATCAGCGCGGACTCTTCGCCTGCAGGGGGATTTTTGAGTAGCTCGATCAGATCCGCAGTCTGTCTGGCAGACAGCGGCAACGGTGGAATGCCGAGAGCAGCGCGCTCGGCAACATGGGTTCGATAAGCTTGCAACATGGTTCTCTCCTTGTCTAACGAAACGTCAAAATATTCGGTGTCGGGTTAGTCGACCTTGCGCGGTGGCACGTCCGCCTCGGAAACTGCGTCCAGAACGCTGGGCGGCGGATTCACCAGCATGTCGGCCGCCACCTGGGCCTGCAAGGGGCTGAAGCATTCGTCCGCCAATCGGCGCCCCTGCTTCTGGCTCATCAGCATGGACTTGTTGGCCAATTGGAGCCATACAATCCCTGCGGCTTTGTCTTCCAGGCGAATTGCGCCCGTCGAGGTCTCTTCCGGGGACACGCTATAGTCTGCCTGCCCCATGCGCAGCGAAAAATAGCCCGGGGTCGCCGGGTCTGGGGTGAGCACCACGACCTGTCCGAGTTCGCACGGCAAGGTGCCGACATGCACCCTGCCCGCGACATCGAGTTCGCCAGGGGTCAGCGGGGCGCGGATTTCTGCTGCCAGGTTGCGCGCCAACACCCGAACCTCGCGATGGCTGGCATTGGGGCCGGGCTTCGCGGCTAGCCTGACAGGCCCGCTCTGCGCCAGGACTCCTGCTGAGGCAAGTGCCACCATTACTGCAGCGGCCACTGGTTTCATGAAACATCCCTTACGGTGCTGGTCATGGACTTCCATGACCCGGATGATCGAAATACGCACGCACGCCCTCCGGCAATACCTGCCCGGTCTGGTGTGCCCGCTCCAGTATGTGCCAAAAAAATCGGTAGCTGGCCCGGTCGTGCAGTTGGTCGGCAAATTCTATGGGTGCCCAGTCCGCACGGGATGCTGCCGAGATGATCTCCGCAGCGGTCTCGATCTCGCTGGGCGGGGGTGCAAAGGCCGCAAGGATCGTTCGGATTTGTCCGGGATGAATGCTCCACATGCGTGTGTATCCGAACCGGCGTGCAGCAACAGTCGCGCAGCGCTGCAACGCGTCCAGGTCCCGGAATTCGGTCACCACACAATGCGAAGGCACCTTGCCGTGGGCATGGCAAGCCGACGCGACTTCCAGTTTGGCACGCACGACCAACGGGTGGTCGAACTGGCCGGCAACCGACATCGCATCGGATGGAATCGCACCACCATGGGATGAGACGAAATCCATCAAGCCGAAACTGGCCGACTGCACACGCGGATGGGACACGATCTCGAACGCCCGATGCACGGCTGCCGCCGATTCCAGCAACACATGCA
>JANOUM010000659.1:0-1660 GCA_031416855.1 Rhodoferax sp.
GAAAATCATGATTCGGGTGCGGCGGGTTGGAGCGCCTGAGGTATGAGAGAGGTAAGCGCGCCGCAAGATAAGCGCCGATACACCAGCCATCATGGAGAACTGGATGCTGGAGTGGTCAGCAAAGCTGGGCGGCAAAAGACCGAAAATGGCATACGCCAGCGGCAACGCCACGAGTAGCACCAACAGTGCCCTTGCCATCGACCGACCGACCGTCCCGGCAGCGGCTGTTTCGTACAGACCAGAGGCGCTGTTGATGACGAACAGGCATGCCGCAAACGAGACGACGTGCGTGCCCGCCAGAGGGACCGCACGGTTGATGCTGCCCAGGTTGAAGCTGACTGCCACCAAAGCCACCAGCAAGACCAGCCCCAGATCGAAAATGATCCCGCGCAGAGCGGCCCGATGGATGTAGTGGTTGAAAATTCGAATCATGTTGATCGCAAAAGTGGCCTCGAAGCCAGCAAAAAGACACTCTTCCCTCTGCCGTGCCGCGCATAGGCTTTAAGCATTGCGAGGTTGAAAAACACCGACCATCCAAAAGACTCAGGTTGAAACAACTGTAAGAGCTAGCAGAAGGCAGCAGCAAGCCCCGCGTTCGGGGGGTTCGCCAGACCTCTCCTCAAACGCATTCGGGATGACTGTCCTCGGGTGCGGGTTGAACACAAGCTACAGTCGCAGGGCACTTTGCCGACCGAATGCTTGTGACATGGCTGACCCGTGCCCGTTTACGCAAAGCCGAGGTTACGCAATCCTGGTCGCCACAGTTGGTTGCGCGCAAGAATCGCGCTCAAGCTGCGTTCATTCATGCACGAATTCAGTTCAGTAGGCGCTGCCCGGAGCAGAGCGAAGGCTGGCGAGGGACGCAGAAAGAGCGGTTTAGAGGGTGTGCGCGCGTCATGGCCCTGCTCACCCGCCACAGGTGAAGGCGGCACGTAGCATGCTGTGGTGTACTCCGGCTTTGGGGTGTTGGGCCGGAAAGGTAGCGCTGCGCGAGCTTCGCAAGGGCCGTCCGTTTCGGGTTCGGCAGCCGACCCCTGTTTTCCTGGGCTACGCCATTGATGGATTCGACCCGCATCCTGGAACTCGCTCGTCGCGCTTTGGATATCGAAGCGCAGGCCATCCTGGGGCTCAAAGTTCAGTTGGGCGATTCTTTTGCGCAGGCCGTGCAGGCCATCCTGGCCAGCACGGGCCGCGTGGTTGTCACAGGCATGGGCAAGAGCGGCCATGTCGGCCGCAAGATCGCGGCCACTCTGTCTTCTACAGGCACGCCAGCGCTTTTCATGCATCCGGCTGAAGCCAGCCATGGTGACCTGGGCATGCTGACACCGGCCGACGTGATGCTGGCGATTTCCAACTCGGGCGAGAGCGACGAGTTGAACGTCATCATGCCGGTGGTCAAGCGGCTGGGCGTGCCGCTGATCGCCATTACTGGCAGGCTCGACTCCACGCTGGCTCGCCAAGCCAATTTCACGCTCAACTGCGCGGTTGAGCAAGAAGCCTGCCCTTTGAATCTGGCGCCCACTGCCAGCACCACGGCGCAGATGGCCTTGGGTGACGCATTGGCGGTGGCGCTGCTGGACGCACGCGGATTCCGTGAAGAAGATTTTGCGCGATCTCATCCGGGCGGGAGCTTGGGCCGCAAGTTGCTGGTCCGCGTACG
>JANOUM010000660.1:0-2578 GCA_031416855.1 Rhodoferax sp.
GTGGCGTACAGGCCGATCTCATGGCTGCCAAAGACACGCCCCACCGTGATGCGGTCAACGTTGCTGATCATCCAGTTGACCAGATTGGTGACGAAAACCGTGCCGCCATAGCGGGCCTGGTGCCTTGCCCCTTCATGCCACAGCAGTGGCCGCAGCGAGTGGCGCGAGGCGCTGAACAACAGCAGCAGGTTGAACACCGCTTGCACCACCCAGGCAGCGACGAGGGCCCACACGCCGGCCCCGAGAAAACCCAAGGGCACGCCCACGACCGCATAACCGATCAAGTAACTGATTAAGTGTGCAATGTGGATGCGCTTGAAATCGATCTCGCGCTTGAGCAAGTTGAGCGCAGGCGCCGCCAGCGCGTTGAGCACGCAGAGCACCGAAAGAGCGCGCAGCACGGCCTCAGCGCGGGGCTCACCGAAGAAGGCCGCCACCGGCCCGGCTGCCAGCCACACCAGCCCGCTGACGCCGGCGCCAAGCAGAACCTGCCAGGTGAAGACAAAGCGAATGTCGCGCTCGGTGATTTGCGGCTTCTGGATCAGACCATAGGCCAGCCCGACGTCGGAGAAAAAGGCACTGAAGCTGATGACGGTGGCAGCGATCGCGAAGACACCGTACTGATCCGGGCCCAACAAGCGCGCCAGCATGATCTGCGCGCCAATCTGCAGCAGCATCCTCAGCACCGTTCCCCCAGCGCCCCAGAACACAGCCGAAATGCTGCGCGAACCTAGTGTGGTGGGCATGTCAGGCGCAAGCGTTGCGGCAGGGGAATTCATGCACTGCGGCGCAGCCGCCGCTGCAGCAAACGACATGTTGCGCGAGCGCTGGCGCGCGCGAACAAGTTCGACAAGCAAATCATGTTGGCGCTATTCCGCCGTCGTTGGTAATAGCGGGCTTGCAGGCGATGAGCTGCACGCCAACGCTGAGCAACGCCGGCCAGATGTTGTGCAGGCGACCTAGCGGTCCAAATCCCTGTCGTTCTTGAATAACAAAGCCGCTGCGCTGAAGCACCAATGCCAGAGACCGGTAGGTGAAGTAGTGCAAGTGCCCACCGTCGAACAAAACATCACTGCCCAAACCCTCGTTAGCCTGCGACGTGGCGGGAAACCGACCAACAACCAGTCGCAACCGCTTCTTCAAGAACGCGATGTTGGGCGTATTGATCGCCAACAACCCACCAGGGCGCAGCACGCGGAACATTTCATCCGCAGCGAGGTAGACGTCGGGGATGTGCTCGATGACATCGGCTGAAACGATCACGTCGACACTATTGCTAGCAAGTTGCGGCATGGTTTCAGCAGAGCCGCACAAACCCTCGAACGACTGGCCTTGCATTTGTAGTCTGGCAGCCTCAAGTCGCTTCGCCGAATATTCCAACCCGATCAGACGACGGAAGCGGCTGCGAAACTGGTATAAAAGTAAGCCGTCACCGCAGCCCACGTCGAGGATGGTATCGCCGCATAACGGCAAGTGCAAAATAGCTTCCATCCGGTTTCGCGGCCAGCCTTGCAGAATCACATCAGCGTGCGCGACACGGGCAGCGTCAGCACTGTAGAACGTATCGTATTTAGTGTCCAGGGTCATGGCGTCTTAACTACTGATCCCTTGCCCGGCAAGGCAGGCGCTGTATTAATAACAGTGCAGAGTGCAACGCTTAGAAAGCGCGCAGGCGATTCAATGCAAAAAAATAGTCGTGCGGCATAGCCCCGTTAATGTTGCTGCCGTAGCTTTGGGTTAGCTCAAGCATGGCGCGCGCCGGCGCTGCAAGCCTCAAACCGCAGACTTACCGATGACATGGGGTAGCAGATCGCTGCGCACACCGCGCGCCATCTGCGCGATGAAATCTTGATGCAGAAGATAGGCTTTGGCAGCATTTGAATCGATACTGGAAATGCGTACCAGCATACCGTCCGGAATGACACCCCGGGTGCTGTATGACAGTTGCACCAGTTTCAATTCAGTGCCGGTCAATGTAACTTGATCACCGATTGTGATCCAATAACTGATGGGCTCGATTCGGCCACCCTGTTGGGCCACCAATTGGCGCACGCGCAGCGGCTGGTTGTTGATACTGAAAACTGCACTCTGTTTGCTGTTGATCTGAAACCCTTGGGCCGGATAACAAACCTCGGGATTGTGCGCGCGGGTACCGTCAGACTGGTCACCGCCATAAGCCACTGACAGCATGATGCGGTCGCCGCTGGCGTTGACGTAGGTGCGACTGAGCGTTTGGTTGTAGAGCTTGTTCAGCATTGCCTGGGTATCGGGTGACACCAGTTGTACAGGCATGCGGGTATCAACCACCCAATCACCGAACGACTTCGGAAACATCGTTTCCAGCTCAACCTTGGGTCGGGTATCAGACAGATGCCGGGTGGGTCGCCAAGCTTGTGCGCCGGCCACCGTAATTAGCGCCAACATGAGCACCAGCAAAGCTTTGACGCGTTGGGCTGTCATGGCTGGCGCCGATGTGCCGGCAAGAACAAGCCCAGCAGCTTGTCGAGCACCAGCATCATGCCGAGCGCGACTATGAACAACACCATGCCGGCGAATCCGTGCACAAAGCCTTGGCCGG
>JANOUM010000661.1:0-6971 GCA_031416855.1 Rhodoferax sp.
CTGTACAAGACGACCGACTACTACGCACCAGTCCACGAACGTTGCATCGCCTGGGACGACCCGACACTGGCGATCAACTGGCCGCTGAACGGCCAGGCCCCGCTGCTGTCCGCCAAAGACGTCGCTGGCAGCTCTTTTTTGGCGGCAGATTTCAAGGCCTGACTGACCAACCCACCTATCCACACCATGCCAACCATTTACCTGGTCGCCGGCGCGCGGCCGAACTTCATGAAGATCGCACCGATCGTGCGCGCCTTGCAGGCCCATGGTGGCATGGGCTTCAAAATCATCCACACCGGCCAGCACTATGACCGAGAGATGAACGACGTGTTTTTCGAGGAACTGGGCATCCCGGAGCCGGATGTTTTCATGGCGGCCGGTGGTGGCAGCCATGCGCAACAGACGGCCAAGATCATGGTCGCTTTCGAGGAACTGTGCCAGGCCCAGCCGCCCGATGCGGTGCTGGTGGTGGGCGACGTCAACTCCACGCTGGCGTGTTCCATCGTGGCGAAGAAGCTCAACATTCCGGTGGCGCATGTGGAGGCCGGGCTGCGCAGCGGCGACCGAGCGATGCCTGAAGAAATCAACCGGCTGGTGACGGACAGCATTTCCGACTGGTTCTTCGTGACCGAACCCAGCGGCGTGGAACACCTGCGGCGGGAAGGCAAGCCCGACAGCGCGATCCATTACGTCGGGCATGTGATGGTGGACAACCTGCTGTACCAGGCGCAAAAGCTCGAACACATGGATGCCACCGGGTTCGAGACCAGTGACTACAAGGCGTCGCACGCGGGCGCCGGCCAGCGGTATGGTGTGGTCACCCTGCACCGCCCGAGCAATGTGGATGACCCGGTCACGATGCAGCGCATCGGCGGTGCACTCACGGACATCGCCACCGAGCTGCCGCTGATCTTCCCGGTGCACCCGCGCACGCGCGCCAACCTGGCCCGGTTCGGCGTCGACCTCGGGCCCCACATCACCCTGGTGGGGCCGCAGGCCTACATGGCTTTCCTGAACCTGTGGAAGGACGCCGCCGTGGTGTTGACCGACAGCGGCGGCATGCAGGAAGAGACCACGGCACTGGGTGTGCCGTGTATCACGATCCGCGAGAACACCGAACGGCCGGTCACCGTGAGTGAGGGCACCAATGTGCTGGCCGGCACCGACCCGGCCGTGATCGTGGCCGAAGCGCGAAAGGTGTTGCGCGGCGACGGCAAACTGGGGCGGCGGCCGCAGCTGTGGGATGGCCACGCGGCAGTGCGGATCGTGGATATTCTGGCTGCGTATCTCTCCCACCTTCCAGTGAGGCAGCCATGATCTTCGTCACCGGTGGCGCCGGTTATATCGGCAGCCACACCTGCGTCGAGTTGCTGCAAGCCGGGCACGATGTGACGGTGTTCGACAACTTCTGCAACAGCCAGCGCGAATCGCTGGTGCGGGTGGAACGCATCACCGGCCGGACCCTGCAGGTGATCGAAGGCGACATCCGCGACCGCAGCGCACTGGAAGCCGGTTTGCGCAGCAGCTGTGCCACAGCGGTGATCCATTTCTCCGGCCTGAAGGCGGTGGGCGAGTCGGTGGAGCAACCGCTGGCGTACTACGACAACAACGTGCTGGGCACATTGCGCCTGCTCGAGGCCATGGGCGCATGCGGCATCAGATCGCTGGTGTTCAGCTCGTCAGCCACCGTGTACGGCGACCCGCAATACCTGCCGCTGACCGAAGACCATCCGCTGTCGGCCACCAACCCCTATGGCCGGACCAAGCTGGTGATCGAGGACATGCTGCGCGACCTGCACCGCAGCGACCCGGCGTGGCGGATGTCCATCCTGCGCTATTTCAACCCGGTGGGGGCACACACCAGCGGCCTGATCGGCGAAGACCCGCAGGGTATTCCCAATAATCTGCTGCCATTCGTGGCGCAAGTCGCAGTCGGCCAGCGTGACGTGGTGAATGTGTGGGGCCAGGACTACAACACGCCCGACGGCACTGGCGTGCGCGACTATATCCATGTGGTGGATCTGGCCCTGGGGCACCTGAAGGCGCTGGAGCGGCTGCAAAATCATGCCGAGTGCCAGGCGATCAACCTGGGAACCGGCGCAGGCTACAGTGTGCTCGACATGATCCAGGCCTTCAGCGTGGCCTGCGGCCGGCCGGTTCCGTACCGGATTGCAGGGCGACGCGCCGGTGACATAGCCGCGTGCTACGCTGACCCAGGTCATGCGGCGGAGTTGCTGGGCTGGCGTGCGACACGCGACTTGCCGACAATGTGCGCCGATGCATGGCGCTGGCAGAGCAGCAATCCGACTGGCTACCGCAGTGGCGCGTCATGCTGACTCAACGAGCAACGGCAAACAAGGGAACCCCGGAACAATGGCAAAAGGAATGATTCTCGCGGCGGGCCAAGGCACCCGCGTACGCCCCCTGACCAACGACCTGCCCAAGGCCATGGTGCCGATCCTGGGCAAGCCGGTGATGGAATACCTGATTGAACACCTGGCGCGTTACGGGGTGAACGAAATCATGGTGAACGTGGCCTGGCACCACGACAAGATCGAGCACTATTTTGGCGACGGGCACCGCTGGGGCGTGCAGATCGGCTATTCGTACGAGGGCGTGCGTGACCACGGTGACATCCTGCCCAAACCGATGGGGTCGGCCGGCGGCATGCGCCGCATCCAGGATTTCGGCGGCTTCTTCGACGACACGACCATCGTGTTGTGCGGCGACGCTCTGATCGACCTGGATATCGGCGCCGCGCTGCACGAGCACAAGAGCAAGGGAGCGATCGCCAGTGTGGTGACGCTCGACGTGCCCTTGGCCGAGGTCAAGAACTACGGCATCGTGGTGGCCGAAGCGGACGGCCGGATCCTGTCGTTCCAGGAAAAGCCGGATCCGGCGGAGGCCAAATCAACACTGGCCAGCACCGGCATCTATATCTTCGAACCGCAGGTGCTGGAACGCATACCGTCGGGCCGGGTGTACGACATCGGCTCGCAGCTGTTCCCGCAACTGGTGGCGGAAAAGCTGCCGTTTTTTGCCCAGAGCCGGTTTTTTAACTGGATTGACATCGGGCGGGTGAGTGACTACTGGTCGGTGCTGCAGCGGGTGCTGCGCGGCGAGGTCGCGCAATTGAACATGCCCGGGCGGGAAATCCGGCCCGGCGTGTGGGTAGGCCTGAACACCTCGATCGACTGGGACGACGTGACGATCCAGGGGCCGGTGTACGTTGGCTCGGGGGTGCGCATCGAGCCCGGCGTACGCATCATCGGGCCAGCCTGGATTGGCCACGGCTGCACGCTGCGCAGCCGCGCCATGGTGACCCGCAGCATCCTGTTCGAGTACACCCGCATCGGCGCCGGCATGCGATTTGACGAAATGATCGTGTCGCCACAGTATTGCGTCGACCGCCATGGCCAGACCTTGTACCAGGGCGACGACAACGCCGTGCTGCGTTGGGGCGATGCCCGAGGCTGACTTTCTTGACCCCATTCCACCCTAAGAATCCCTCCGCATGCTGATCCAACCCGTTGTCCTGTCTGGTGGCTCCGGCACCCGCCTGTGGCCCCTCTCCCGCGAAAAATACCCGAAGCAATTGTTGCCGCTGATTGGCGAGGACTCGCTGCTGCAGGCCACCGTGCGTCGCACCGAGGGCATTGCCGGGTTCGACCTGGTCGCACCGATGGTGGTGTGCAACGAGGAATACCGGTTTGTCATCGCGGAACAGCTGCGGCTGATGGACAAGCCCGGCACCATGGTCCTGGAGCCGGTCGGGCGCAACACCGCGCCCGCCCTTACGCTGGCGGCCCTGGCCGCATCACAGGACGGTGCCGACCCGGTGCTGCTGGTGATGCCCGCCGACCACGTCATCACCGACGCTGCCGCGTTTCGCGAAGTCGTACGCCAGGGCGCGCACCTGGCCGCCGATGGCAACGTGGTGACCTTCGGCATCACACCCGACACACCGGAGACCGGCTACGGCTACATCCAGGCCGGCGATGTGCTGGATGCCCAGCACCAGGTGGCCCGGCGCATTGCGCGGTTCGTCGAGAAGCCCGACCTGGCCACCGCCCAGTCCTATCTGGCGCAGGGCTCCTACCTGTGGAACAGTGGCATTTTCATGCTGCGGGCCTCGGTGTGGCTGACCGCCATCAGCGCCTGCCGGCCCGACATCATGGCCGCCTGCACCGCGGCCTGGTCCCAGGGCACGCGCGATGGTGAATTCCTGCGTGTCGGCAAGGACAGCTTTGCCGCCTGCCCCGCCGACTCGATCGACTATGCCGTGATGGAGCGCATCACCGGCGCGTCGAGGCCGGTGTCGGGCAGCCTGCCGGTCGGGGTGGTGATCCCGCTCCTGGCGGGGTGGTCCGATGTGGGGGCCTGGGACGCGTTGTGGCAAGTCCTGCCCAAGGACGGCGCGGGCAATGTGGCACAGGGCGATGTGATCCTGCACGACTGCCGGGACACGCTGGCCCTGTCCGACGACCGCCTGCTCGCCTGCGTGGGCGTGAGCGATCTCGTGGTGGTGGTCACGCCGGATGCGATCCTGGTGGCGCACAAGGACCATACCCAGGACGTCAAGAAAATCGTCGACACCCTGAAGCAGAACAAACGCTCCGAGGGCCACATCCACCGCAAGGTGTACCGGCCCTGGGGCTGGTACGACAGCGTGGACGCCGGCGCACGTTTCCAGGT
This sequence comes from Rhodoferax sp., assembly GCA_031416855.1. GTDB lineage: Bacteria > Pseudomonadota > Gammaproteobacteria > Burkholderiales > Burkholderiaceae_C > CAISIP01. The sequence goes on from JANOUM010000661.1 coordinate 4,696, forward strand.
CAAGCGCATCGTGGTCAAGCCGGGCGGCACCTTGTCGCTGCAGATGCACCACCACCGGGCCGAGCACTGGATCGTGGTCAGCGGTACCGCCAAGGTGACCAAGGGCGAACAGACCTTTCTGGTGTCGGAGAACGAGTCGACCTATATTCCCCTCGGGACCACCCACCGCCTGGAGAACCCCGGGCGGGTGCCCCTGGAGATGATCGAGGTGCAGTCGGGTTCGTACCTTGGCGAGGACGACATCGTCCGATTTGAGGATGTCTATGGAAGGTAGGTAAGCGGCCTTGAAACACCCACTGATCGCGAGTACACGAAAGCTCTGGCGTCTTGGCCTGCGCAAGGCCTTTTCGTTATTCCCGCGCTCGGTCCGGTTTGCGATATTCCGCTCGTTTGTCGAATGTGATCCCAAGCCGGACCAGCGCCTGGTACTGAAGATAGCCGAGACGCAGGAAGAACTCGAGCAGTGTTTTTCGCTGCTGCATGATGCCTATGTGGGCGCCGGTTTCATGAAGCCGGCACCCAGCGGCCTGCGCGCCACGATCTACCACGCCCTGCCGACCACGACCACGCTGTGCGCCAAATACGACGAAAAGGTGGTGGGCACGCTCTCGCTCATTCGGGAGAGCGTTTTTGGTTTTCCCTTGCAGGCGATCTTCGATCTGACCGAGATCCGCGCCCGCGGCGGCAAGATCGCCGAAGTGTCGGCGCTGGCAGTGCACCCCGATTTCCGCAAGACGGGTGGTGCCATCCTGTTCCCGCTGATGAAGTTCATGTACGAATATTGCACCACCTTCTTCGACACCCGCCACCTGGTGATTGCGGTGCACCCGACCCGTATCGAGATGTACGAGTCGCTGCTGTTCTTCGAGCGCCTGACCGAGAACAAGGTGGACAACTACGATTTCGCCAACGGTGCACCGGCCGTCGGCGCGTCGCTGGATCTGCGTGGCGCACCCCGCAAGTACCGCGAAATCTATGGCAAGAAGTCGCCGAGGAAAAACCTGTACACCTATTTCGTCAAGGTCAAGCTACCCAACATCGTGTTGCCGGGGCGCCGCTATTTCACCACCAACGATCCGGTGATGACCACCGACTTGCTGGACCACTTCTTCAACCAGCGCACCAAGGTTTTCGAGGCGCTGGGCATGCGCGAGCGCATTCTGTTGCACTCGATCTACAACCTGCCTGAGCACCAGCCGATGTTGCCGAGCATCGACGAAACCGAGCACGTTGAGAAGGCCGAGAAGGCCGAGGCCTCGGGCAAGCATCTGCGGCAACACCAGCGCTACTCGCTCAAATGTCCTGGCAATTTCATGCTGACATCGCCCGAGGGCAAATCCAAGGCCACGAGCTTGCTGGTGGTGGAGTTGTCCAGTTTTGGTTTTCTCGCCCACGCCAAGGAAGAGATCCCAACCCGGATGTGGGGCAAGGCAACGATCCAGCTCGGCAACAACGAGCAGTCGACGGTGCGCTGCATGGCGGTGCGCGGCAAGACCAAGAGTGGCAAGGGCTTTTACGGATTTACCCTGGCAGAGCCCGATACGGCCTGGCGCAAGTTTGTGGGAGCCCTGACGGCCGGGGTCACGCATGAAGACCTGGACCACGCCACGCGGTTCATGAAGGACTGAACACCGGGTTGCTCCGGCATTTGGTGGCGGCTGCCTGGCTACTTGGTGCCGGCGCGGTTCAGCAACTGGGTCACGAAATTCGAAGGAATGGCATAACTAATGCCGGAGGGCTGGCTCAAAGCCGACTCGCGCGTGTTCTTCAGCAGCACCATGTTGACGACGCCGAGCACCTCGCCCGTGTCGGTGTCAAACAGTGGCCCGCCACTGTTGCCGGGATAGGCTGTGGCATCGAGCTGGAAGATATAAAAACTGCCCGCGCGCGCGCTACGAATCGTCGCATCTGCAAGTTGCCGGGCATTCGCAGCCGGCAGCACGGCGGCCGTGATCGACGACACGATGCCCCGGTGCGTGACCGGCGAGTACCCCAGCACGCCCCCGATCGGAAAGCCCATGAACCCGACCGCCTGGCCCTCCCGGACCGAGTCGGAGTTGCGGATGGCAAGCGGTGCGACTGCCGCGCCCTCGATGCGCAACACCGCGAGGTCGTGCACACGATCCGTTTCCAGCACCGTGGCCTGGCGCAAGTTTGTGGGAGCCCTGACGGCCGGGGTCACGCACGAAGACCTGGACCACGCCACGCGGTTCATGAAGGACTAAACACCGGGTTGCTCCGGCATTTGGTGGCGGCTGCCTGGCTACTTGGTGCCG
>JANOUM010000662.1:0-5259 GCA_031416855.1 Rhodoferax sp.
GACGCCTACGAAGACCAGATCCGGGACGAATATGCTGCGGTCGAAAACGATGCGTTTCGGAGTCGCCGTTGCCGCATACTGCAGCAGTTCCTCGACCGGCTACGTATCTACCACACCGAGCAGTTCCATCGGCAATTCGAATTCCAGGCCCGCGACAACCTCGCCCGGTCGATTCGCCAGTTGAGCCGCTGAAATCAGGGGTAGGCCGGGGTCAGGTCTTGCCTTTTGCCCTTTTCGCCGATGAATTCGTAGCTTGCGAGTAAGGCAAAAGGCAAGACCTGACCCCGGGCAACCGGGACGCGGTCAGCCGCGAGCGGCGGTGGCTTCGTCGAGCGCCTTGCACGAGGGGGCGCACACCGTCTGCGACTTGCCGGCCACCTTGCGGGTGCCCATCAGCGAACGCGGGCGGTGTTTGCCGCACATGAAGCAGGACATGGTGGCACCGCCAAACGAGGCCGCAGCGGCAAACGGTGAGCCCGACGCCTTGGACTTGTAGCGCAAACCATCGGCCATGACGGCCGTTTTCGCCTCAGCTTTGGCCATCGGTCGACCTCTTGGGGGTTGGGGACATCGTGAGTTTCATGTGTGCGATATGGGGTCAATACGGAAATCTGCAAGCAGATAGTAACTCAGCGGCGGATTTCGCCTGATGGCGCGTGTGTTGCAGCCGCTGGCGCAGGCCCGCTTGACACACCGCCCAGATGCAGGTTCTGGCGCGGCAGGGCCGCCGTCTGACGCGCGCGGACCGGGGTAGCTCCGGGCGCAAGCCGCTGGCGCAGGGCCAACGGTCGCGCCCGCGCGCCGCTGGCCAGGTAGTCGTCGAGCAACGCCTGCTCCACCACGCCGGCGTCGTCCGGACGCTCGGCGCGTAGAAAACCAGCCAGATGGTCCACCAGTTGTTCGGGCGTCAGCCGGTGGGTGGCGCCGGTACGCGCCCAGAGCCAGTCGGTCAGGCGCAGCAAGGTGCCAAAGGCCGAAGTGTCGGCCCCGGGCACCGGCGCGGGGGCCTGCCACAACACACGCAGCGTACGCCGGAACCGGCCCGAATTGGCGATCAGGTCCCAGTAGCGGGCGAGCCGCGCAAACTGTTCCACCGCTTGCGCGCTCACGTCCGCGGTCGACCGCACGGTATAGGGCGGTTGCGGGTCGAACACCAGGCCGGTGTCCTGAGCCGCCATTGGCGTGCCACGCAGGCGCTTGAGCACGCCAAGCTGGATTTCATGCGGGCCAAGCGCCAACAGGCGGTCGAAGCCGCGGCCAAAACCGGCCAGCGACTCACCGGGCAGGCCGAAAATCAGGTCGGCATGCACGTGGGCCCGGGAGGATTGCACCAGCCAGCGCAGGTTGGCCTCGGTACGCGTGTTGTCCTGCACCCGGGCGATGCGGCGCTGCACGTCGACATCGAAGCTCTGGATGCCGACCTCGAACTGCAGTACGCCGGCGGGAAAAAGCGCGATGCACTGCTTCAGGCGTTCCGGCAGGTGGTCGGGGATCAGCTCGAAATGCACCGACAGCCCGCGCATCCCGTCGGTGGCGCCCGCCACAGGCAGCCGGTCAAGGAAGAACTGCAATATGTGCGCCGCGGTGTCCACCTTCAGGTTGAAGGTGCGATCGACAAACTTGAAGTTGCGCGCGCCACGCCGGTACAAGACGTCCAGCGCCGCCAGGAAGCGCGGCAGGTCGAACGCCCAGGCGGTCTTGTCCAGCGCACTCAGGCAGAACGCACACTTGAACGGACATCCCCGCGAGGCCTCGACATAGACCACCCGATGTGCCAGATCCAGGTCGGAGTACTCGGCGTACGGCAACGCGATGCTGTCCAGTGGCGGCTGCTCGCCGGCGATCACCTTCATCAGCGGGCGCGGGCCATGCAGCAAGGCCCGGCACAGGCGCGGGAAAGACACGTCGCCCCAGCCGGTGATCACATGGTCGGCCAGCGCCACGATGGGCTGGGATTCAAGTTCGTGGCTCACTTCAGGCCCGCCGAGAACGATTTTCAGCGCCGGGCGCAGCGTGCGCAACAGGCACACCACGGCGCAGGTCTGGGTGACATTCCAGATGTACACGCCGAAACCGATCACCTGCGCCCGGCCGTCGACCGCAGGCCCCAGCAGGTCCAGCAACCCGCGCGCGATGTCCTGCGCCGACCGCGCGATGGTGAATTCGCGCAGCGTCGTCTGGCAGTACAGGTCGCCCATGTTCGCCAGCAGGCAACGCAAGCCCAGCGACGCATGTACATAACGCGCATTCAGCGTGCACAGGACGATGCGCGGTGGCTCGGGGCAAGGCTCATGCATGCCGCTATTATTGGGCCACATGACGCACGCACTGTTCCATGCCGACGCCACCCTGACCGAGTGCGACGCCACCGTGCGTGCCGTCACACCGCAGGGCATCGTCCTGGATCGTACGGTGTTCTATCCGCTGGGTGGTGGGCAGGCCGGTGACGCCGGTGTGTTGGTGCTGGGCTGCGGCCCCCGGGCCGGAATGCCGATCGCGATTGCCGACACCCGCAAGGGCAAGGACGCCGAGGGACGGTTTACCGGCGACATCTGCCACGTACCCGCACCCGACACCCCCGGGCTGGTCGGCCTGCAGGTGGGCGACAGGGTGGTGGCGCGGCTCGACTGGGCGCGCCGCCATCGCCTGATGCGGTTCCACACCACCACCCATTTGTTGTGCCATCTTGTGCCGCAGCTGGTCAACGGCTGCTCGATCACGCCCGATTACGCGCGGCTGGATTTCAACATGACCGACCCGCTGGACAAGGACATCCTGAGCGCCGGCATCGCGCGTCTGGTCGCCGAGGCGCTCCCGGTCGTGGTGGGTGCCATCACGCACGCCGAACTCGACGCCAACCCGGCGCTGGTGAAAAGCATGAGTGTGCAACCGCCACGCGGCAGCGGCGGCGTGCGCACGATCCGCATCGGCGCCGAGGTTCTGATCGACCTCCAGCCCTGCGGCGGCACCCACGTGGCCAATACCGCCGAAATCGGCGCCGTGGTCGTGACCCGGATCGAAAAGAAGAGCGCCACCACGCGGCGGGTGGTACTGGGGTTCGCCGGCTGAATGCCGGAACTTTGAGCACGGGCCCAGGCTCCCACCCACACACATGTTATTTGCCAGACTTATCTCCATAACCGCGACCCTTGTCGCATGCGCATTGCCGGGCGGCCCGGCAGCGGCACAGCCAGGCTTGGTGGCCGGCGCCGTCGTTACCACGGAGCAGGTACGCGCTGAATTGATCGCCTTTGCCCCTGATGGCGTACAGCCTGGCAAGGCCCTCTGGGTCGGCCTGCAGCTGGCACACCAGCCGCAATGGCATACCTACTGGAAGAACCCGGGCGATTCGGGCCTGGCCACCGTACTGCAGTGGACGCTGCCCGCCGGCGTCAGTGCCGGAGATATCGCCTGGCCCTTGCCGCGCAAGATACCGATCGGGCCGCTGGCGAACTATGGCTACGAGGGCACTGTGGTGCTGCCGGTGCCCCTGAGCGTGGCACCGGGATTTCAGCCCGGGCTGCTGGCGGGTGACCTGGAAGTCAAACTGCGCGCCTCGTGGCTGGTTTGCAAGCAGGAATGCATTCCGCAGGACGGCGAATTCGTGCTGAAGATACCGGCACGCAGTTCCACCGCCGCGCAGGGCACCACATTCGACGCTGCACTGCAGGCGCAGCCGCGGGGCCTGGCGGTGTCGGCCGGCAACACGCTCGTCGTGGGCCCCAAGGCGATTGCGCTGCGGTTCGACAACCTGCCCGAGAAGCTGCGTGGCAAGACCCTGGAATTCTTCCCCGAGACGCCCGAGGTCATCGAAACCGCGGCCCGATGGACACAAGCCTGGGATGGCGCGGTCTGGACGGCGTCCATCCCGCTGTCGGCGCACCGCAGCAACAGTCCCGACCGGATGGCCGTGGTGCTGGCGCTGCGCGACCAGGGCGTTCGCGCAGAGCTGCCGATACAGGGTTCCTGGCCGGCCGTCCCCCGCCCAGGTTCGGCGGCAGCTGCCCTGCCGGCAGTCATGGCCGCGCCAGCTGGGCCGGCGCTGGGGTACTGGGCGGCCCTGTTCGGGGCCCTGCTGGGCGGGCTGATCCTCAACCTCATGCCCTGCGTGTTTCCGGTGCTGGCGATCAAGGTGCTGGGATTCGCCCGGCACAAGGGTGATCGGCGCGGGCACCAGGCCAGTGGCCTTGCCTACACCGCCGGGGTGGTGCTCAGTTTCACGGCGCTGGGCCTGGCCCTGCTGGGGCTGCGCGGCGCCGGGGAGAGCCTGGGCTGGGGTTTTCAATTGCAGGAGCCGGCAGTGGTCGCCATGCTGGCGGTCCTGTTTACGCTGATCGGGCTCAATCTCGCGGGTGTGTTCGAGTTTCGGCATGTCCTGCCGTCGTGGATGGCCAGCCTGCAAGCCCGACATCCGGCGGCCGATGCGTTCCTGACCGGTGTGCTGGCGGTGGCGATCGCGTCCCCCTGTACGGCACCGTTCATGGGGGCGTCAATGGGCCTGGCAGCGACGCTGCCGACCGGCCAGGCACTGGCGATTTTTGCCGTGCTGGGGCTGGGCCTGGCGTTGCCCTACCTGGTGGCCAGCCTGGTGCCAGCTTTCGCGCGTGCCTTGCCCAGGCCGGGCCAGTGGATGGACACCCTGAAACGATTCCTGGCCTTCCCGATGTTCGCCACCGTGGTGTGGCTGGTCTGGGTGCTAGGGCAACAAAGTGGCATCGATGGTGCCGGCGCATTGCTGGCGCTGCTGGTGGCGCTGGCGCTGGTGGTGTGGAGCCTCAACCTGACCGGACGCACCCGGGTGTTTGCCGGCGCCCTGTCGGCGATTACGCTGGTGCTGCTGGGCTGGGCGGTCGCGCCCTACGTCACCCGCACCGGCGCACCGGCGACCGGCACCCTGGCCAACGGATGGGAGGCCTGGGAACCTGGCCGAGTCGAGCAGTTGGTGGCGGGCGGACGGCCGGTATTCGTCGATTTCACGGCCGCCTGGTGCGTCACCTGCCAAGTGAACAAGCAGACCACGCTGAACAACCAGGCGCTGCTGGACGACCTCGCCCGGCACCAGGTGGCGCTGCTGCGCGCCGACTGGACCCGGCGCGATCCGGCGATCAGCGCGGCTTTGCGCCAACTCGGCCGCAACGGGGTGCCGGTTTATGTGTTCTACCAGGCTGGCAAGGCGCCGGTGCTGCTGTCCGAAGTGCTGAGCGTGCAGGAAATCCGCTCGGTGCTGGCGCGCCTATAGGGCGCCGCGTGCCGCGCCCG
>JANOUM010000663.1:0-2117 GCA_031416855.1 Rhodoferax sp.
ACGGCAGTTGTTGCAGCGCATCACCTTCAGCGAGCACCTGGGCCCGATGGCGGCCCAGCGAGTGGGGCCCTATGTGCGGCATCGCCTGCAGCTGGCCGCGACTGGCTTGCCGGCTGACCCGGATGTGTTCGAGCCAGCGGCCATGCAGGCGCTGGCGCAGTTCAGCGGTGGTGTGCCGCGGGTGGTCAACGTGCTGGCCAACAAGTGCCTGATGCTGGCCTATGGTGAAAACCGCCACCGTGTGAGCGCTTCGGATGTGCGGCTCGCGGCCAAGGATACCGCTGCGGTGGATGCCGGTTCTGCGTCGTGGTGGGATCGCCTTGTAGGTGGGCGTTTTCGCCCCGCTGGCCTCCCTGGCGGCGCGCCAACGCCGGCGCATCCGGTCGAGGTGCCACCGAAGGCGCGGCCGTGAGTGTCATCAACAAGGTCTTGCGCGACCTGGACCAGCGCGCCGCCGCAGCGGGCGGCCCACTGGGCGATCCGGCAGCCGGCGCCGCGCTGACGCGCGGGACCGCCATCGTCGAGCCGCCGGCGAAATCGCCTCGTACCGCAACCAGGCGGGCCGCCGGCCTGCTCTTGCCGGGCGTTGCGGCCGCGGCGCTGGGGCTGTGGTTGTGGTGGTGGGCCGGGGCTGGCGGAACTGCCGCGCCACCTGATCAGCGCGCCGCGGCGTCGCTTCCATTGAAGCCTGTCGCCAGCACGCCGGCCGCGGTCGTCACGGCCGGCGCACACGAGCCCGGGCCCGCTGTGGTGCCGCATGGCGCTGCGTCCGGGTTGGTCGGCGCGCAGCCGGAAGGCACGGCAGGTCGGGCAACACCCCCGGCCACGCCAGTGGTCGGCACGATTCCAGTACTTGTGCCGCCGTTGCCATCACCTGCCTCGAAGGCCGCGTCGCTGGCCGTGCAGCCGACGCCCGTGGGGCTGGTCGCGCAAGCGCCGTCCGTGATGGGCCGCGCGCTGCCGGCACCTGCAAGCGGAGATCCGGCGGTCGCTGACGCGGCACGCCCGAAGTTACCTGCTCCGCCACGCCCGGACCCAGCGCCGGTGTCTGATGGCACGCTTGTCCTGTGGCCCGAGGCCGCTATGGAGGCCATCGGGCAGGCGCAAAAATTGTGGAACACGGGAGCGCGCGACGCTGCGGTCGGCCTGCTGCGTGATGCCCTGGCCGGCATTGAGCGCTCCCATGGCGCGGAACTGGTGCCAACGGGGGCCGGCGCGCCCGTCGGGCTGGTCATGGTGCGAGAGCTGGTGCGCATGGAGATGTTGCAGGCCCAGCACGGGGCAGCACTGGCGCTGCTCAAGCGCCATGAACGCCTGTTGGCGGGTCATGCGGACTTGTGGGCCGTGCGCGGCAACGCGGCACAACGGCTGTCGCAACATGCGGAGTCCGCCCAGTCCTACCTGATGGCCCTGAAGATCCGTCCCGCTGAACCGCGCTGGATGCTCGGGGCTGCCGTGGCCCTGGCCGCGCAAGGGCAACTGGCGCAGGCGGGTGACCTGGTGCAGCAGGCGCGCGCCTTCGGTGTGGTCAGCCCGGACGTGCTGGCCTATCTTCGTCAGCTGGGCGTAGTGGTGCGCGAGTGATAATTCGTGCAGAGTCAGAGTTGCACTGCACATGAGAAAAAAGATTGGCGTTGGCGAATTGACTGTCGGTATGTACCTGCAGGACCTGGGCGCGTCCTGGATCAAGAGTCCGTTTTGGCACAGCAGTTTTCTTGTCACCGGGGCGAACGACATCGCCCGGATCAAGGCCAGCAACATTTTCGAGGTCTGGATCGATACCAGCAAGGGCCTGGACGTGACAGCGCCAGCGACCGCTTTCGCGGAGACTGTTCCGGCGCCCCTGCCCGATCTGAGTCCCGCACAGCGGGCTGGCCTGCCACCGACCAGCATGTTCGATGAACTTGCCCGCGCGGCGCAGATCTGCAGCGGCGCGAAACAGGCGGTCACCTCGATGTTTCAGGAAGCGCGCATGGGCAATACTGTCGACGCTGCCGTTGCCGGACAATTGGTCCAGGAAATATCGGACTCCGTGGCCCGCAATGCCGGCGCGCTGATCAGTCTGGCGCGCCTCAAGACCGCCGATGACTACACTTACATGCATTCGGTTGCCGTCT
>JANOUM010000664.1:0-2206 GCA_031416855.1 Rhodoferax sp.
GGCCTCGGCTTTGCGGACCGCGCCGCTGGCCAGGTCGATGATCGGCTGGTAGACCACCCGAAACTGGTGTTCGGCCAGCGCCGTGCGCAGGTCACTGGCCAGACGCACGCGGGTCTGGGCCGCCTCCTGCAGCGCGGGGGTAAAGAAACTGAAACGGTTGCGCCCTGCCCCCTTGGCCACGTACAGCGCCTGGTCCGCGTTCTTGAACAGGCTCTCGACCTCGGTCGCATCGTCCGGGTATATCGTGATGCCGATGCTCGCGGAAACATAGACCTGCTCGTTGCCGAGCTGGAACAACGACCCCAGGGCATCGAGCAGATTTTCCAGGACGCGCTCCAGGTGATCCCCGTCGTGCAACTCGGACAACACCAGCGTGAATTCATCGCCGCCCATCCGTGCAACGGTATCCGAGTCGCGCACGCCGCTGCAGATACGGCGGGCCGCCTCGATCAGCAGCAGGTCGCCGGCGTCGTGTCCAAGCGTGTCGTTGACCTCTTTGAAGTGGTCCAGGTCGATGAACAGGATGGCCAACCGCAGGCCGTCTCGGTGGCTCTTCTTGATCTCCTGCTCCAGCCGATCGCGCAACATCCGCCGGTTGGGCAGGCCGGTCAGGCTGTCGAAGTTGGCTTGCTGCCACACCAGCGCCTCCGAATTCTTGCGGCCGGTGATGTCGGTATGGGTTCCGATCATGCGCAGCGGCCGACCCTGCGCGTCCCGGCTGATCACCATGCCACGCGACAACACCCACTTCCAGCTGCCATCCTTGCAGCGCATGCGGTGCTCGTTGACAAAGATCGCCGTCCGGCCGTCGAAATGGTCCTGCCGATCCTTCAACAGCTGTTGCAAGTCTTCGGGATGGGTCCGCTGATCGAAGTCCTCGGCGCGCTCGGACATCTCGCCTTCGGCATAACCATACATCTCCTTGCAGCGCCTGGAGAAGATCTCCACCCCCGTCTGCACATACCAGTCCCACACGCCGTCACCGGTGCTGTCCAGCGCCAGTTTCCAGCGCTCTTCGCTTTCCCGCGCCAACGCCTCGGCCTGCTTGCGCTCCGTGATGTCCTGGATCACGGACGTCCGCTTGACGACCTTGCCTTCCTCGCGCGTCTCCATGCTGGTCGTGTGCACCCAGATCGGCCGGCCCTTGGCCGTCACCATCTGCAGTTCGAGCTCATGCGGCTTGCCGCGCCGGTCTTGACCCTGGATCGCGGCACGGATCCTTGCCACCGATTCAGGGGCGAAAAACTGCGCCACAGTCGCCGTCGTTGGCGTGTACTCCAGCGGCGTGGTCTCCAGGATCCGGTATATCTCGTCGGTCCAGAAGACCTGGTCGTTGACCAGATCGACCTCCCAGCCCCCCACATGCGCCATCGTCTGGGTAGCTTCAAGCAGTGTATTGAGCCGCCGGCGCGCGCGTTCGGCCTGCACATAGTCGCTCACGTCGGTGAAGGTCCGGACCATCGCACCCGAGGGCAGCATCCTGGACTTGATCTCCAGTGTGCGCCCGGCGCTGGTGGTGCGCAGGTAATGCAAGGGAAGGGGCACCGTGTTGCTGGCGACTCCGCCCGCGCTCAGATAGGCGCGCGCATGCGCGTCCGCCAGTTGGGAATCCGGGCCGAAATCGCCGCGTTCTTGCTGGAACCGCGTGACATCCACCAAGGTCGGACGACCGACGAGCAGGCTCTCCGGCAGGCCCAGCAACTCACAGACGCGCGCATTGTAGGTGCCGATCCTGCCGTCCGCATCGACCATGAAAATGCCCTGGCTGATGCTGCCCAGGGTGGTTTTCAACAGGCGGGTCTGTTCGGTCAGCTGCTGGTACAACGCGCCCGATGTGGCTTCAGCCAGCTTGCGGTCGGTGACATCGGTGTGGGTCCCGATCATGCGCAGGGGCCGGCCGGCGGCGTCACGGTGGATCACCATGCCGCGCGACAAGGCCCACTTCCAGCTGCCATCCTTGCAGCCGACACGGTGTTCGTTGACGTAGGTCGGTGTCAATCCATCGAGGTGCGCGTGCAGGTCGCGATCGCGTTGCGCACGGTCGTCCGGATGCACGCGCCCGCCAAAACCCGAGTTCGGTCCGTCCAGGTCGTGATCGCCGTACCCGTACATCTCCTTGCAGCGCCTGGAGTAGATTTCGACATCTTCCTGCACGTTCCAGTCCCACACGCCGTCCCCGGCGCTTTCAAGGGCCAGCTTCCAGCGC
>JANOUM010000665.1:0-2191 GCA_031416855.1 Rhodoferax sp.
ACATAGTCTTCCGGCAGGGCGCGCGAGTCGGTCCGCGGGTAGGTCAGGGCCTTGTGCCGCTCGTACAGACTTTGCGCGATCGACAGCGTCGTCTTGGCGCTGTAGCCGAACTTGCCGTTGGCCTCGCGTTGCAGCGAGGTCAGGTCGAACAAGGCAGGCGAAGCCTGCACGGTTGGTTTGCTCTCTTCCGTCACGGTCGCGGTCTTGCCGCGCACCGCGTCGGCGATCGCCCGGGCCTCGACGGCCGACCAGACGCGGTCGGCACGCAGTTCGGCATCCAGTTCGTCCGTGTTGCCGGCCGCCAAGTTGGCGGCGGCCTTCTTCCAGGCCGGGTCGAACCACTTGCCGGGGTATTCGCCAGCCACAGCGGCAAACGTGGCGTGTATTTCCCAGTAGTCGCGGCTGATGAACTTGCGGATCTTCTCCTCGCGTTCGACCACCACCGACAGCGTGGGCGTCTGGACCCTGCCGACGGTGGTGAGGAAGAAGCCGCCGTCGCGCGAGTTGAACGCTGTCATCGCGCGCGTGCCGTTGATGCCCACCAGCCAGTCGGCTTCGGAACGGCAGCGTGCGGCGTCGGCCAGTGGCAGCATCTGCTTGTCGCTGCGCAGCGAGGTGAAGCCGTCACGGATCGCCTGCGGCGTCATCGACTGCAGCCACAGGCGCTGCACCGGGTGCTTGGACTTGCTGTACTGCTGTATCAGGCGGAAGATCAGTTCACCCTCGCGGCCCGCGTCGCAGGCGTTGATCAGGGCGTCCACGTCCTTGCGTTTGGTCAGCCGGACGATGGCGTTGAGCCGGGTCTTGGTCTTGTCCATCGGCTTGAGGTCGAAGTGCGGCGGGATCACGGGCAGGTGCGCAAAGCTCCATTTGCCACGTTTCACGTCGAACTCCTCGGGCGCCTGAATTTCCACCAGATGGCCCACCGCACTCGTCACCACGTACTTTTCATTCTCGAAATGTTCGTCCAGCTTGTCGAACTTGCCGGCGATCGGCGTGAGTGCACGCACGATGTCCTGAGCCACCGAAGGCTTCTCAGCAATTACCAATGTCTTACCCAAAGCTACGTTTTTCATCTGACTACAATCCACAGGTCTCGCGTGCGCACAGGCGCACACACGTGGGCGCGCACCTACGCACGCCCATACGAGTTCACATTACCAAATTTTTCTGACGTGTCCAATAAAGCCTCCCCGACCGATTCGCGCCGCATCCAGACCCGACGCTCCGGTGTGCATGGAAAGGGTGTTTTTGCGCTGCGTGACATCGCCGAGGGTGAAACTATTATTGAATACGTGGGTGCCATCATCAGCTGGAAGGAGGCGCAGCGCCGCCACCCGCATGACCCGGCCGATCCTAACCACACCTTCTACTTCCATATTGACGAAAAGCGGGTCATCGACGCCCTGGTTGGTGGCAACTCCTCGCGCTGGATCAACCACGCCTGCGATCCGAACTGCGAGGCCGACGAGCAGGACGGCCGCGTGTTCATCAAGGCGCTGCGCGCTATTGCAGCGGGGGAAGAGCTGAACTACGACTACGGACTGATCATCGACGAGCGCTACACACCCAAGCTCAAGGCCGAATACCCCTGCTGGTGTGGCGCCAGGACCTGCCGCGGCACCCTGTTGGCACCCAAGCGGCGCGCCCGCTAGGCGCGCGCCCGGTTCGAGGTCGGCAACCCATGCCAGACGTGCAGGCGACATGGCCCCTGGATGCCATTAACCAGGCGGTCCGGCCAGCCTTGCCCGATTTCTGCGCCGAGTGGGTGGCGGCCATAGACTCCACCAACACCGAACTGATGCGCCGCGCGCGTGGCGGCCGCGATGCGCCGACCCTGCTTGTGGCGCAGGTGCAGACCGCCGGGCGAGGTCGGCTTGGCCGCAGCTGGCTCAGCCTGCAGGGCGACGCCCCGGTGGCAGCCGGCATAACGCCGCTGCAGCACGCACTCACGTTTTCCGTCGGCCTGTCGCTGAACCCGCGCGATTGGTCCGGACTGTCGCTGGCGGTTGGCGTGAGTGTGGCTGGCAGCTTGCATCCGGCGCTGCAGATCAAGTGGCCCAACGACCTCTGGTTCGACGGACGCAAGCTCGCCGGCATCCTGATCGAGACGGTTGCGGTTGCAAATCGGCGTTATGTCGTGGTCGGTGTCGGCATCAACATCGCGGCGCCGGCGGCGGCGGGGCTGGCG
>JANOUM010000666.1:0-2943 GCA_031416855.1 Rhodoferax sp.
AGTTCGCCGTTCTTGATGCCGCTCCAACCCATCTCGACTGTTGTGCGCACAACATGGGTTGCCAGAGACCGCGCGAATCGACGCGGAACGGACTCGTCAAGCAGAAGGCGCATCTGCGAACAGACGTGCCTTGGCGGCTTCGAGAACCGCTACCGCAGCCTCACGGGATACCGAGGGAAAATCGTCCAGAAATTCTTCAAGCGATGAACTTCCTTCAAGGTAGTCGAAGAGGTTCTGGACGAGCACTCGCGTCCCTTTGAAGCACGGGGCCCCACTCATGACTTCGGGATCGCAATTAATGAAAGGCGCATCCATAGCTACCTCCAATGTGCCAGTCTAACCGGCACCGGGATCTTTGGGGCATAACGCCCGGCTTCAGGCGCGCGCCGCTCCCGGCGCGTCGCTCTGGAAGCCGTTGTTCGGTGACACACGCACTTGAACAACTTGAACTGTCCTGTCTCGGGAGGCTGGAAGCGGCCAAAATCGGTCACTCGATCACCTCGTCGGCGCTCAGCAGGATGGAGGTCGGCACCTTGAGGCCAAGCGTCCTCGCGGTCCGCAGATTGACCACAAGCTCGAATTTGGTCGGCTGCTCGATCGGAAGATCGGACGGCCGCGCGCCTTTGAGGATGCGGTCGACATAGTAGGCCAGCCGCCGGTAGGAGGAGGTCAGGTGCGGACCGTATGTAAAAAGGGCCCCGCTCCTGGCAAAAACCGGCCAGCCGGATACCACCGGTGCGCGGTGGCTCAAACCGAAATCGATGATGCTCTGGCGATGCTGGATGGCGAAGCCATCGGCAAAGAGCGAGATCGCTTGCGGAGGGTCCTTCGCCATCGCGGCGAAGGCACGTTCAAGCTCGTCGCGGGTGCGGGCCGCGAAATAGTCGGTGCTCAGACCGAGCTGCCGTCCGTACTGCTGCGTATAGTCGCGCTCGAGATGCTCGCCGGGATGCGCGGGATTGGCGACAATGGCGACACGGCGCAGGCCGGGAACGATGTCGCGCAAGAGCTGCAGGCGCTTGCCGTTGAGCTCAGCCGCCATAAAACTCAGGCCCGTCATGTTTCCGCGCGGACGGGCAAGGCTGTCGGCAAAGCCTGCCGAAACGGGATCGCCGCTGAAAACATAGACCACGGGAACCGGCAAGCTGAGCTTGGCGATCACGGCGACGGCCGCGCCCTGCGCCAGAATAAGTTCGACCGGAAGCCGCACCAGCTCGGCGGCGAGCGCAGGTACGCGCTCGAGATCGTCATCGCCATAGCGGTACTCGATTACGAGGTTGCGGCCTTCGGTATAGCCGAGATCGACAAAGGCCGAACGCAATGCGGCGAGGAAGGGCGTCAGGCTCGCTTCTCGCTGTGCGGTCAGCCATCCGATGCGGGCGACTTTCGCCGCTCCTTGCGCTGCAACACTCCGCGGCAAGGCAGCCATGGCGAGGGGTAAAGCCAGAAACGTCCGTCGGTCCATTCGGTCACCTCACCTTCCGGTCCGTTACCAGATTCATGCGCACTCAGAACATTACCACTGCTGGTGTTGCCAACGTGCCACCGAACGTGATGTCCACCGCAAAGCCTGAGGTTTACTTTGCCTGCTGCGAATTAATCTGGACATTGCCCGCTCCTTAAAAGACCTTGCAGTCTCACGCTCCGGTCGCTATAACTAGATATTCATCCAGTTATAAACTTTCCGTGAAACCCGGCAACCCTCCACTGCAATCGGTCCGCTTGCTGGACCAAGTGCGGGAACGTATTCGGTACAAGCACTATAGCCTCAGTACCGAAAAAGTTTACCTGTACTGGGTGAAGTTTTTCGTTCGTTGGCATGGACGCACCGCTGCCATGCGGCACCCGCGCGAAATGGGCTCGCCCGAGGTCGAGGCCTTTCTGACCATGCTGGCAACGCAGCGCATGGTGTCTACCTCCACGCATAACCAGGCACTCAGTGCCCTGCTTTTTTTGTACCGGGAGGTATTGGCTATCGACCAGCCCTGGATGGACAACATCGACCGGCCAGTCTACAAGCGGCGCATTCCCAGCGTGCTGACCCGCGACGAAGTGGCCGGCATGCTGGCCAGTATGGGTGAAACGGCTTTGCTGGCGCGCTTGTTGTACGGCACCGGCATGCGTTTGATGGAGGGCGTCCGCCTTCGCATCAAAGACGTGGACTTCGACCGTCACGTCATTGTGGTTCGACAAGGCAAAGGTGACAAGGACCGCGTGGTCATGCTGCCGCGTTCGCTGGCACCGGCCATGCGGCTGCAGATGCTGGCGTCGCGCGCGCTGTGGGAACAAGATCGACACGCCCAGCGCAGCGGCGTCGAGACCCCCCATGCGCTGGACGCCAAGTATCCCAAGGCGGGCCAGAGCTGGGCTTGGTTCTGGATGTTTCCTTCGCCCACGTTGTCGGTCGATCCGCGCAGCGGTATCGAGCGCCGGCACCACTTGTACGAAGAACGTTTGCAACGTGCCATCAAAAAGGCCGTGGCACTGGCCGGCATTCACAAGCCGGTATCCGTGCACACGTTGCGCCATTCGTTCGCCACGCATTTGTTGCAGACCGGCGCGGACATCCGCACCGTGCAGGAATTGCTGGGCCACAGCGAGGTAAGCACCACCATGATCTACACCCACGTACTCAAGGTGGCGGCCGGCGGCACCACCAGCCCGCTGGACGTACTGCCGGCGGGTGACGCGGCGGCCAACAAAACCGCCCAGACCCTGCAGGACATCCAGGCCATGTTGTCTTCGCTAACCGCCACGTGAACCCCGACGACCCGCCCTCTTCCGAACGCCGCATCGCACACCCGGTTGCGCCGGGGCTGTCAGCACTGCTGACAGTGGGGAACGCAGTCTTCGAGCCAGACAGCTTACCCTGACAGATCGTGCTGGGGACGCCATCGCGCAGTGGCCGCTACCGCATGGCCGGCGGTGGCGCTCCCGGGCAAG
>JANOUM010000667.1:0-1570 GCA_031416855.1 Rhodoferax sp.
GCGCGCCGGGCGGATCTGCATCCATCACCCCCTGGCGTGTGTGACACCACCATCGACCACCAGCGTAGCGCCCATCACGTAATCACCGGCACGCGACGCCAGGTAGATCGCCGCACCGGCCATGTCCTCGGCCGTGCCGACCCGGCCCGCCGGGACGTGCGCCGACACCACATCAGCGTGGTCCCGTGCCTCCCGGTTCATATCGGACGCAAACGCGCCCGGTGCGATCGCCGAGACGGCAATGTTGTCTTTGGCCAGGCGCAGCGCCATGCGGCGCGTCAGGTGAATCAGGCCGGACTTGCTGGCGGCATAGGAGTACGTCTCCTGCGGGTTGACCGACACCCCGTCGATGGACGCGATATTGATGACCTTGGCGACCCGGCCCTTGCCAGCCAGGCACAACTGCGGGTGCAGGGCCTGGGTCAGGAAAAACGGCGCCTTGAGGTTGAGGTCGACCACCTTGTCCCAGCCGTTTTCGGGAAAGTCGGCAAATGGCGCGCCCCAGGCGGCGCCGGCGTTGTTCACCAGGATGTCGAGTTGGCCTTCCAGCGCTGCGAAGGCTGCTGCCAAGGCCTTTGCGCCCTCGACCGTCGACACGTCGGCCGGCAGCGAGACGCAGGTGCCCAGCGTCGACAACTCGGCCGCAGCCTGATCGCAGGCTGCGGCCTTGCGCGACGAGATGTAGACCCGGGCCCCGTGCGCGAGGAAACCCTCGGCAATCATGCGGCCAATGCCGCGTGATCCGCCGGTGATGAGCGCGGTGCGGCCTTCGAGTGAAAAGAGATGTTTCATGGTGTGCTCCTGGTGGTGGGTGAGTGAAACCTGTCCGATCGGCGGGCGTGGCGTGCCACAGTTCGGATAGAGCCGTTCGCTCAGTCCGAACGCAGTCAGCCAAAGTAAACAGCATTGCGGCTAGCCAAAACTCTTTGCCTGGGCCAGCGCTCCCAGCCGACTGGTGATGGCAAAGAACTCCGCCACCGTCTGCTCGATGATCTCCTGCGCGGTCTTGATCCCGGTGATCAGGCCGACGGTCTGCCCGGCCAGGGCCGGGGCGGCCTCCATGTCGCCGCCGAAATACACCGCCTGCAGGCCCTTGAAGGTGTCGGCCGGCATCAGGCCGGCTTCGTGGATGACCCGCGTGCGTTCCGACTTCAGGGCGCGGATGCAGGGGGTGGCCTTCTTGTTCAGCACCCAGGTGCCGGTTTCCTTCGCGTCGAAGATTGCGTTCTTGTAGTTGGCGTGCACCGGGCTCTCGACGCAACTGACGAAACGGGTGCCCATCTGGATGCCTTCCGCGCCGCAGGCAAACGCAGCCGCCATGCCGCGGCCATCACAAATGCCGCCCGCCGCGATCATCGGCACGTCGACGCGCGAGCGGATCGCCTGCAGCAGCACCAGCGTGGACACCTCCTCGGGGTTCTTGAAGCCACCGCCTTCAGCGCCTTCGACCACCAGCCCGTCGACGCCGGCATCCACACATTTGAGCGCAGTATCCACCGTCGGCACGGCGTGGTAGACGGTGATGCCGGCGTCTTTCAGTGGGCGGATGAACTTGGCCGGGCTGCCGGCG
>JANOUM010000668.1:0-2850 GCA_031416855.1 Rhodoferax sp.
CCGGGTGATGGAATCCGCAGGCGGATGAGGCCTTGGTGGTGCTGTTATCGCATTCCTCGGCCACCAAGGAGGGCCGTGAACTTTCTGGCCGCAGCGACAACCAAGGTGTAAACTGACAACTGAACTGTCAACCAAGAATAGATCGGAGCCTAACTGTGAGCGAGAGAATGTCCAACGCGCCGGTGTATTACGCGCTCGCTCAGGCGCACTTCAATCCCGTCGCCGCCATGTCCAAGTACGTGGATCAGATCCAGGATCGTTTGCGGCGCGAGGGATATCCTTTGTTCGAGCCGCAACAAGTCACGCACCTGGTTGTGCCGGGTCCTGGCCAGGCGCAGCAAGCAGAGCCGCAGATTACGCATACGGTCTCTTGGCTCATCACACGGAGCGACCGAACAGCCGGGTTCATTCTGGCGCCCTCCGCCATCACGTACCACACGACCCACTACGACACGCACAACGAGTTTATCCCGGAGTTACTGCGCGGCTTGGCGGCCGTGCACGAAGTGGCAAGCCTCGACCACGTCAGTCGGTTGGGCCTTCGCTACCTTGATGCCGTGTTGCCTCGCACTGGTGAGAGCGTTGAGCAGTACCTCGTCGGTGGATTGCACGGCATCGCGTTCAATGCCACGCAGCGGTACAGGTTGACGGAATCGGTCTTTGGAACGGACACCGGTCCGTTGGTGCCGGCGGGGACACTCGTGACTCGGGTGCACAGGATGACTGGGCCGTTGGGGTTCCCGCCAGACATGCAGCCTAACGGCTTGATGATCAATCCGAAATTCGAGGCGAAGGAGCCTTGGGCGCATGCGATCATCGATACGGACCACTTTGTCGAAGGTGGGATGCCGATCGACGTGGACAAACTGGGAAACCAGGTGCTCTCGCTGCACGCGATCATTAAGTCTGTCTTCAAAGCCATGACGACGGATCATGCGCGCGACGCGTGGGCATAAACCGGACAAACCAAACGCCATGTACACCGCGACCTTTCCTACTTATCGCTCGTTGCCGTTCGCCGCCCCGATCGGAGTTGCCGCCACAGCAGCCGTTGCGCTGATTGGCTCGGCTCTTGCAGTAGGCGGAACCGGCAGCGTTTTCGACATTTCTCGTGCTGGAGATTGGCGCAGGATGTTGGAGGCGCGGGTTCCATTCCACGTCAACGTGGGGCTGGTCGACAGCAGCCTGGAGCAACGCCCTGATCTGCGATCTGCATCTGACCATCTCGGCAACATCCGCCAAGTGTTGAATCCGGCGATCGCGGATCTGGCCACGGTGTTCGGAGTCTCCAGGCAGGCGATCTACAAGTGGATCGGCGGAGAGGCCACACCTGAGCCTGACAAGTTCGAGCGAATTCTCTCCCTCAGCCATGCTGCCGACGCGTTCCGAGACGCAGGAATCACGCGTGTATCTTCCATGCTGAAGATGAAGGCATTTGAAGGCCGCTCCTTAATGGGCCTTGCTGCTGCCGGTGAGCTCCTGCCCTCACATATCCAATCGCTGATCGCCGAGGCCCAGGCGATGGATGTGGCGTACGACCGGTCAGGCTTGGCGAAGTCAAGAGCGAAGCCTTCGGACGATTGGCGTACCGAAGTGTCCATTCCCGGGTCCCCCGAGCGATAGGTCGGGGGACGATGGATGCTGGCGCGCAATACAGACTGGCGACAGGGGAATCTGCTAACTTGCGAGGCTGCGGCTACATTGGGTTTGGTCGGCGCGACCGACCAAGGGCGCCGCGTCATCGTCATCACCCACGACTGCGACCTGCCGCATGACAGCGAGCTATGCGTCGAGGTCATCGTCGCCGAGCTGGTCGTCAAGGACCCCAAACCTGACCCGCAGCTCTCCTACGCCAAGAACCCGCGACGACTCCACCTCGCCTACGAGGCCACCGACGCCGTGCCGTTGATTCTTGAGCTCCGGCACGATGATCGCCGCAGCGTACGGAAGGGCGACTTCGCCGAGCGCGCAGTCAAAGACAACAGCCTCGCGCTGCAGGTTGACGCCAGGCGTGCGCTGAAGCAGTGGCTTGCCGCGCGATACGGCCGACCAGCCTTCCCCAACGCTTTCGAGGAACGGCTGCGCAAGCTATCTGGCAGGCGCACCGTCGAGCAGCTAATCGCCAAGATTCTGGAGCCGGATGCGAAGTACCTGGTCGGGCTATTCTTCGATCTGGGTGAGCAGAGGGGCGCAGAAGCGGTCGAAGGGCAGCACTACACTCTGTCGATATCCATTGTGTTCGATGCAAACGAGGGCGGCAGCGACGCGAGGTTGTCGGCCGAACGTGTCGCCGGCCAGCTGCGTGAGCTGTTCGAAAAGACCTATGGCAAGCCCGACGTTGCCACCGAGATCGCGCTCGACGCTTGCGAAGCCGTGGCAGACACGCGCCTGACGCTGGCTGATCTGCGCCGCGTTGATCAGTGGCGCCTGGAGTACATCAGCCTGCGAGATGACGATCAAGGCGACTTTCTGCCGGTCGGTGAAATGCCGGCATAGGGGCCGGGAATTCCAGCCCCGCATTTGATCCGGTGTTTCACGACTGGCACCGGCTCGTGGCCCCTTGGAACTGGTGGTAACACGGGGCATGGCTTTCAAAAGGTCGTGCGTTCGATTGCTCCCAAGATTGAGATGGTTGCAACGCTCGGATGACGCTGGTGGCGCTCATATCCGAATTTCATAAGACGAAGAAAGGGACGTTTCCGCAAACACCGGACAAACACCCTCACCAGTACTCACCCGTTGCAAGACAGAGTTTGAACCCAGGTCCGTACTGCACCACCAATACTCAAAATCCCAACTCTTATCAGTTGGGATTTTTTTTGCCCGCCCCCCAGTGAAACGGCCTTTGGC
>JANOUM010000669.1:0-8653 GCA_031416855.1 Rhodoferax sp.
TTGCGCGGGATGTCGAGGTCGATGTTCTTGAGGTTGTGCGTGCGTGCGCCGCGAATGCTGATGCGCTGGGCAGGCAAGAGCGTCGGGCGTCGTTCGTTGTCGCGGTCGGCAGGGGGCATGGCAGGGTGGGCAGGGTGCGCGCCCGCAGCGACGGTATTCCATCGCGCAACGGGCAACTCTTGATGATAGGCGCAAAGGGGGTTGTCGCCCAATGGCCCTGCACCCCGCCTTGGCAGGACCTCGGCGTCCGCTCGCGGCCCATTGCGGACGTTCGGCTTCCGGCTCGCACCGCGCCGCTGGTATCCAGCCAGCCACGATTCCGAAAAAGACCAACAACGTCCGCCATGGGCCGCAAGGCGGTCAATCTGCTGGGCGTGATGTACTTCTTCAAGTTCGAGTCTGCGGGATCACGACGCCACTACACGCCGCCCGGGTGCCGGAGCGCCGGTGGCCAGGGGCCATAATCCCGTGGCAACCGACCTGAAGTCTCCGTTTGAATACCCTTGCAGTCTCGAATCTGAAATGTGTCCGTGGCGAGCGCCCCCTGTTCGACGGGCTCGGTTTTCGCCTTGACAGCGGGCAGTTGCTGCACCTGCGCGGCGCCAATGGCGCCGGCAAGACCAGCCTGTTGCGCCTTCTGTGCGGGCTGTCCCGACCGGAGGCGGGCCAGATCCTGTGGAACGCCACGCCGATCGATGTCCAGGCCGAGGTTTTCCGCCAGGACCTCTTCTACCTGGGGCACCACAACGCACTGCAGGAAGCGCTGACGGTCGACGACAACCTTGCCTTTTATGCCGCCCTGGCAGGCGCCGAGCCGAACGCGGCCGACACCGGCAGTGCGCTGGAGCGCATGGGTCTGCGC
Organism: Rhodoferax sp.; assembly: GCA_031416855.1. Classification (GTDB taxonomy): domain Bacteria; phylum Pseudomonadota; class Gammaproteobacteria; order Burkholderiales; family Burkholderiaceae_C; genus CAISIP01. The sequence goes on from JANOUM010000669.1 coordinate 863, forward strand.
GGCTGCCAGCGCCGGCTGGTGCGCCACCTGTCGCAGGGGCAGAAGCGTCGTGTGGCTTTGTCGCGACTGATGCTCAACCGCGCCAGCCTGTGGGTTCTTGACGAGCCCTTCGTGGCGTTGGACCAGAACTCGATCACACTGCTGGCCGGCGTGATCGCCGCGCACCTGCAAGGTGGAGGCATGGCCGTGCTGACCAGCCACCAGCAGGTCGACATCCCGGGCGCAACCGTCCAGGCGCTGGAGTTGTCGCCGTGAACCCACGGGCTGCATCCGTGCCGAACCGCCTTGCAGGGACGGGTGCGAAGGTGCGCGCATGACGCGCATCGGCTGGGCCGGCGTGTTCGGCGCCGTGGTGCGGCGCGAGGTCGCCCTGGCCATGAAACAAAAGGGCGATGTGCTCACGCCGCTGTTCTTCTTTGTGATTGTCGCCAGCCTGTTCCCGCTTGGAGTCGGGCCGGAATCAAAGCTGCTGCTGCGCATGGCCCCAGGCGTGTTGTGGGTCGGCGCGCTGCTGGCCGCCATGTTGTCGCTGCAGCGACTGTTCGCCGCCGACCACGCCGACGGCAGCCTCGAGCAGATGGCGCTCTCGGGCGCCCCGCTGACCCTGCTGGTGATGGCCAAGGTACTGGCGCATTTCCTGTTGTCGGGCCTGCCGCTGGTGCTGATCGCACCGGTGCTGGGCATCCAGTTCGGGCTCGACGCCCGCGGCCTGCTGATTTTGACGCTGAGCCTGCTGCTGGGCACACCCACCCTGAGCCTCATCGGCGGCATCGGTGCGGCGCTGACGCTGGGCGTGCGCGGCGGCGGTGTGTTGCTGTCGCTGTTGACGCTTCCGCTCTATATTCCGGTATTGATCTTCGGCGCCGGCGCGGTCGAGGCCGATGCGGCCGGCCTTGGAATCAGCGCCCATTTTTCCCTGATGGGCGCCTTGCTGCTGCTGTCCTGCGTTTTCGCCCCGTTCGCCATCACTACTGCGTTGAGGATTTCACTGGAATGAACAACCGCGTTGCAAACTGGTTCCGGTTTGCGTCCCCCCAGCATTTCTACCCGCTGGCCGGGCGCCTGTGGCCGCTGTTCGCCGGGATGGCAACAGTGCTGGCCGCCGTCGGTCTGTGGCTGTCGCTCTTCGTGGCACCGACCGACGCGCAGCAAGGTGAGGGCTACCGCATCATCTTCGTCCATGTGCCGGTGTCCTGGATGTCCATGTTCATCTACCTGGTGATGGCGGCGTGGGCCGGTCTGGGACTGGTCTTCAACACCCGGTTGTCGGGCATGATGGCCTCGGCGCTGGCGCCCACCGGCGCCTTGTTCGCCTTCCTGTCGCTATGGACCGGCGCCTTGTGGGGCAAGCCGATGTGGGGCGCCTGGTGGGTGTGGGATGCGCGGCTCACCTCGGAGCTGATCCTGCTGTTCCTGTACCTGGGTTTCATGGCGCTGCAGGCCGCCATAGACGACCCGCGGCGCGCCGACAAGGCCGGCGCCGTGCTGGCCCTGGTCGGTGAGGTCAACGTGCCCTTCATCTATTTCTGTGTCTCGTGGTGGAACACGCTGCACCAGGGTGCCTCGGTGTCCTTGACGCGTTCACCCTCGATGGCAACCACCATGTTGTGGGGCATGCTCATCATGAGCCTGGCGGCTTGGATGTATGCGGTCGCAGTGGCTCTGCTGCGCGTGCGCTGCATCATCCTGGAGCGTGAACGCCACGCAGATTGGGTCCGCCATGCAGTGGAATAACGCCGCCGAGTTTTTCGCCATGGGCGGTTACGGCGTCTATGTGTGGGGCAGCTTCGGCGTGACCGCGCTGGCGCTGGTGGTTGAGGTCTGGCTCATCCGGCGCCGCCGTGCCGCCGCCATCGACACGATCCACAGCGACGGCCAGGACGCCTCCGACGGGCGATAGGCGCGCCTGGCGTAGCGCGGTCAGCGTGCCGCGCCCGAACCCCGGCTGACGTCGAGCAACCACGACTGGAACAGCGCCACGACCGCGCTATGCGCCGGGTCCCGCAGGGCGCGGTCGCGCGGCTCGACAAACCAGTATCCGTGGCTGCCGGTCAACCCATGCATGCCGATGCGGCGCAGCCGGTGCTCTGCCAGGTCGCGCTCGACCATGGGGGCATCCACCACGGCCACACCGGCCCCCGACACAGCCGCGTTGATCGCCTGGTCCATAGTGGAAAAGGCGATGCCCGGGCGCGGGTCGATATGGCGGATGCCCAGCGACGCGAACCAGTTCTCCCAGATCGGCAGGCGCTTGGTACCGGCCAGCACATGCAGCAAGGTGGTGTGCGCCAGGTTCGGTTCGGCGCCCTGCGCCCACAGCTCGGGGCTGGCCACCGCCACGTAATGCTCCTGGCGCAACAGGCGGCAGTCCCCCTTGGCCCAGGGTTCGTCCAGGAACATCACCAGGCAGTCGTATTGCTGGGCCTCGCGCAGGCTGGTGACCGCGCTGGTGGTGATGGACAGGTCGATATCGGGATGGCGCCCATGGAAATCGCGCAGCCGAGGCGCGAGCCAGCGCGAGGCGAAGGTCTCGGGCACATTGACCGCAATACGCTGGCGCGCGCCCAGGTGCTGAATCTGCTCGACCGCATCCTGGATGGTGCCGAACGCGGCGTCCAGGCCCTTGGCCAGCACACTTCCGGCCGGTGTCAGGATCAACCCCTGATAGTGGCGCACGAACACCGGCTTGCCGAGCCATTCCTCCAGCTGCTTGATCTGCCGGCTGACCGCGCCCTGGGTCACGTGCAGGGATTCGCCGGCCCGGGTGAAGCTGCCGGTGCGCGCGGAGGCATCGAAGGCGCGCAGGGCATGCAGAGGTGGCAAAAGCTTCATCGGGGTCGACTGTAACCGCCCTGGCGCGATACCCCGCGCGCCTGATCACCGATCAGGGTTGCACGCTGTCGATCGTGATCGTAAGCTTGGTCGACCCGGTGTCGATCGGGCCGATCTGACCGACCAGATCACCACTGCGCGGCATCGCGTCGCCGGAGCGCGAGACGCGTGCGCCCACCACCACACTGGGGAACTTCGACAGCGTCATTTCGGGCGACATGGCGCTGCTGTCGTCCAGCCTGAAGGTCAATGGCAGGTCGCTCACACGCATCTTGAGAATGGCCAGCGGCATGCGCGGTCCCTGCGCGGCGCGCGCAAACACGAACACCGTGTCGCCCGGCGCCGCCTTCGCGGCAAGCGGACCGGCCAACTGCACCGTTCCGCTGACCATGCCGGAGCCCGGGCGGGCAGCGCCGGCGGTCCGATCGGGAGTAGCTGGCGGGGCCACGGGCTTGCCACCGGCTTGTACTGTCGGCGCCGGCGCCACCGAAACAGTGGGTGCGGCAGTCTCGGCCTGTCCTGCAGCGGCCTGCGCCTGCCGGATGCTGCCGTCGAGCCCGATAGCAAATGCGCTGCCTGGTTCAGCGAACTGCTTGGCCTGAGCCCAGAATTTGAGCGCGGCAGTGAAATCCTTGCGTTCGAACGCCGCGCTGCCGGCCAGCGCCAGCGCCTTGAGATTGCGCGGATCGATCTGCAACGCGCGCTCGACCAGCTTGGCCGGCTCGCCCGCCACGCTCTGCCCCTGCAGCATCGCCAGCACATCGGCATGGTCGGCCAGCAGCTGCGCGTTGTCGGGCAGCAGCGCGCGGGCACGGATGAAGGCCCGGCTGGCCTCGGGGAACCGCTGCAGCACGGCATAGGAGCGCGCCAGCATCGTCCAGGCCTCCGCATCGCCTGGTTGTGGGGTGGCCTGGTTTTCCAGGCGGTTGGCCAGCTTGCTGACCATCGCATCGATCTGCTCCGAGGTCACGCCCCCGGGCTCGGTAGCGTTGGCTGCGCCCTGTGCCGTCGACCGGGGCAGCATCGCTTCGGGCATGCCGAGCAGGCCATACACCACAAAAACGAACAGCGGCACGAATGCGCCCAGTGCAATCGCCGTCTTGCCGGCACGCTCGGCCACGGCCGGTCGAACCGCGTCCCGCTCTTCTTCCAGTGCGCGCCGTTCCACCTCGATTCGGGCCAGCCGGTGCTGCCCGGCATCGAGCGCGCCGCTGGCATGTTCGGCGTCCAGTGCCGCCAGCTGTTCGCGCAGCACCTGCAAGTTGGCGCGCCGGGCGGCGTCTGCGGAGAGGTCCGCAGCAGGCACCCGTGTGGCACGCAACAAGGGCGGCAGGATAAGGATCAGGGCCAGTGCTATCAGGCCCCCAAGGCCAACCAGAAACACGCTCATGGACGTTCGTCACCTTCTGAAAGCAAGGCGCGGGCGCGTTGCGCGTTGTCTGCTGTCCATTCGGTGGCATCGGTCGCACGGCGACGCCGGCGGATGTTCAGGATCAGCCCGCCGCCGGCGACCAGCAGCAGGGCGAACGGCCCGAACCACAACAATAGTGTGCGGGCGTTCAGGGCCGGGCGGTACAGCACGAAATCACCGTATCGCGCCACCATGAAATCAATGATTTCCTGCTTCGACTGCCCGGCCTGGAGCTTGAGCGCGATCTGCTTGCGCAGGTCGACCGCCAGGTCGGCCTGCGAGGCGGCGATGGTTTCGTTCTGGCACACCAGGCAGCGCAGTTCTTCCGCGATGACCATGACACGCGCCTCCAGTGCCGGATCGGCGGAGGTCGGGGGAGCCTCCTTGGCAAGCACCGGCAGCGCCGCCACGGCCAGGAAACAGGCACAGACGGCCAGCGCAAACAGCCTGTAGAGACTACGCACCGAGTTTCCTGACCAGGGGAAGGATGTCATCGCGCAGGACCTCGGGTGTCACCGGACCGATATGTTTCATGCGGATCACCCCCGTCTTGTCGATCACAAAGGTTTCCGGAACGCCATACACGCCGAAATCGATGCCCACCAACCCGTCGGTATCCGAGAAGGAGCGGGTGTAGGGGTCGCCGAACTTCGCCAGCCAGCCGATGGCGTCGTCCCGCTTGTCCTTGTAGTTCAGGCCATAGATCGGCACCGTGCCGGTCTTGGCGAACTCGACCAGCAGCGGGTGTTCAATGCGGCAGGCGACGCACCACGAGGCCCAGACATTGAGGATCCACACCTTGCCGCGCAGGTCCTGCACCGACATCTTCTGCTCCGGAGCGTCCAGCGTCGGCAAACTGAACGCGGGCGCGGGCTTGTTGATCAGGGGCGAGGGGATCTCACGCGGCTTAAGCGACAGGCCGACCGCCAGAAACCCGACCAGCACGATGAAGATCAGCAGCGGGATGAGTGCCTTTTTCATTGCGCGCGCACCTTCCTGGCAAGGGCTGGTCGCGGCGCAGGGCCGGCGCCGGGGGAGGGGGCGGGCGCAGCTGGCTGCGCCATCACGCTGGTCTGGCGTCGGTAGCGGCGGTCCAGCACGGCCATCAAGCCGCCGCCGGCCATCAGCAGGCAACCAATCCAGATCAGGTTGACAAACGGTTTGTGGTGCAGGCGCACGCTCCAGGCCGTCGCACTGACCGGGTCACCGAGGGCCACATACAGGTCGCGGGTGAAACCGCGGTCGATAGCGACTTCGGTCATCGGCATGCCTCGCACGGTGTAGACCCGGCGCTCGGGCGACAGCGCGGCCACCACCTTGCCCTCGCGCGTCGCACTGACCGCAGCACGCGAGGCGTCATAGTTGGGGCCACGCACCTTTGTCACGGCGTCCAGGCGGAAGGTATACCCGGCCACCGAGGCGGTATCACCCACCTCCATACGCACGTCGGTTTCGCTCTGGAACCCGCTCACGATGGTGACACCGACGATGAACACCGCCACCCCGAAATGCGCCAGCAACATGCCGTAATAACTGCCGGGCTGCACGGCCAGCCGTTTCCAGACCGAAGGAGCCGGGTGCTCGCGCACCCGCAGCACCAAATTGAGCACCGCCGTGCTGCCGACCCAGGCCGCCAGTGTCAAACCCAGGCCGATCATCGGCGTCCAGTGGCCGAGTGCGACAAACGCCAGCACGGCGCTGGCCAGACTGACACCAATCGCCCAGCGCAACCGGCGGGCCAGATCGATCACCGTTGCCTGACGCCAGCGGGTCATGGGGCCCACACCCATCAGGAACAGCGCCGGCGTCATGAGCGGGACAAACACCGCGTCGAAATACGGCGGGCCGACCGACAACTTGCCCATGCCCAGGGCATCGATCACCAAAGGGTACAGCGTACCCAGAAGGACCGCGGCTGCCGCCACGACCAGCAACACGTTGTTGGCCAGCAGCATCGATTCGCGCGACACCAGATCGAAGCCGCCGCCCATGCCGACCCGCGGCGCGCGCCAGGCAAACAGCGCCAGCGAGCCACCGATCACCAGGGCCAGGAAGCCCAGGATGAAGACGCCGCGTGCCGGATCGGTGGCAAAGGCATGGACCGAACTCAGCACGCCCGAGCGCACGATGAAGGTGCCCAGCAGCGACAGTGAAAACGTGATGATCGCCAGCAGGGCCGTCCACATCTTGAACCCGCCGCGTTTTTCGGTCACCGCCAGCGAGTGAATCAGCGCGGTTCCGACCAGCCAGGGCATGAAGGACGCGTTTTCGACCGGGTCCCAGAACCACCAGCCGCCCCAGCCCAGTTCGTAATAGGCCCAGAAGCTTCCCAGCGCGATGCCGCAGGTCAGGAAGCACCAGGCCACCGTGGTCCACGGGCGCGACCAGCGGGCCCAGGCAGCGTCGAGCCGGCCCGACAGCAGGGCGGACACCGCGAACGCGAACGCGACCACGAATCCGACGTAACCCATGTACAACATCGGCGGATGGATCACCATGCCGGCGTCCTGCAGCAGGGGGTTCAGGTCCTGTCCATCCGCCGGGGCCGGGAACACGCGCTCGAACGGGTTGGATGTGAACAGTGTGAACATGATGAAACCGCTGCTGACCAGACCCATCACGCCCAGCACCCGGGCCAGCATGCGCTGGTCGAGCTGCCGCGAGAAGATCGACACGGCCATTGTCCAGCCCGACAGGATCAAGGTCCACAGCAGGATCGATCCCTCATGGTTGCCCCAGACCGCCGTGATGCGGAACACCAGAGGCAGGCTCGAATTGGAGTGGTTGGCCGCCAGCGCCACCGAAAAGTCGTTGGTGACAAACGCGTGTGTCAGGCAGGCATAGGCAATCGCCACGAACAGGAACTGCCCGCGCGCCGAGGGCCTTGCCAGCGCCATCCAGGCCAGGTTGCCGGTCTGGGCGCCGACCAGCGGCAGCACACTTTGCGCCAGCGCCATGGCGAGCGCCAGGATGAGGGCGACATGGCCCAGTTCGTAGATCACGGTTTGACTCCTGTCGCGGGCGCGTTCGCGGACTGGGTTGCTGCGGCGTTGGACAGGGTGGACATCGACTGCTGGGCGCCAGGTTTGGCGTTTTTCAGCGCCTCGGCGGCTTCCGGCGGCATGTAGTTTTCATCGTGCTTGGCCAGCACCTGGTCGGCCCGAAACACGCCGTCCGGCCCGAGTTTGCCCTGAGCCACCACGCCTTTGCCCTCCTTGAACAGGTCTGGCAACAGGCCGGTGTAACTGACCGGTATCTTCTGAGCCCGGTCAGTCACCGCGAAACGCACGGTCAGGCCCTGGGTCTCGCGATGCAGGCTGCCCTCTTCGACCAGCCCGCCAATACGAAAACTGCGGTCGCGCGGGGCTTCGTTGGCGAACACCTGCGATGGGCTGAAGAAGAACACCAGGTTGCTGTTGAACGCATTGAGCACCAGCGCCGTGGCCACGCCCAGGGTTGCCAGGGCCCCCAGCACGGCCAGGGCGCGTCGGGTTCTGGGTTTCATGCGGCAGCCTCAGGAGATCGGCGAATGTCGGGTGCACGGGTGG
>JANOUM010000670.1:0-5423 GCA_031416855.1 Rhodoferax sp.
CTGATCGCCGAGACCGGCGGCATCAACGCGATGCTGGTCGACTCGACCGCCCTGCCCGAGCAGGTCAGCGACGCGGTGGTGCAGAGCGCTTTTCGCAGCGCCGGCCAGCGCTGTTCGGCGCTGCGTCTGTTGTGTGTGCACGCAGCCATCGCCGAGCATGTGATCGAGATGATTCGCGGCGCCGCCAGCGAGCTGGTCACCGGCGACCCGGCAGATATGGCCACCGACGTCGGCCCGGTCATCGACGCAGAAGCCTTCGAGGCTATCCGCGCCCACCTGCACCGCCTGCAGCGCGACGCCAAGCCCCTGCTCGGGGATGCCGTGTCCGCGCCGGTGGCATCCCCGATTGCCCATCTGCTGGCGCCGCAGGCCTTCGAAGTGGCCCGCGTCGCGGACCTGCAGCAGGAAATTTTCGGTCCGGTGCTGCATATCGTGCGCTGGAGCGGCGACCCGCTGGACGTAATCGCGCAGATCAACGCCCTGGGGTATGGATTGACCATCGGCATCCAGACCCGGATCGACAGCCGGGCCCAGGCGCTGGCGCGCGCGGCGCATGTGGGCAACGTCTATGTCAACCGCAACCAGATCGGCGCGGTGGTGGGGGTGCAGCCATTTGGCGGAGAGGGCCTGTCGGGCACCGGCCCCAAGGCCGGCGGGCCACACTACCTCTACCGTTTTTGCGCCGAGCAGACCATCACCATCAACACCACTGCAGCCGGCGGCAACGCGGCGCTGCTGGCGGGTTGATGCCGCAGGCACTCCAGCACAGTGCCCGCAACGTTGCCGCGCGGCGCTCTGGCGGTGTCGGACTGGCGGCCTGCGCCCCGCAACGCCGAGCAGCTTCGGGCGGCGCTGCAGTGGTCATCCAGCGTAGACGGGGGTTGGCAGGCCCTCGAAGCGCGCCTTGAGCTGCTGCGCCAGGTAGAGCGAATAACTGCGCGACTGCTGCAGGTTGCCGCCGTGGAACCACAGGCCCGGCTGCGGCGTCGGGCTCCACATGTTGCGCAGCTCGCCGTGCCACGGGCCCGGGTCGTGCGTGGTGTCGGAACCCAGCCCCCACACCTTGCCGACGCGCGCTGCGATTTCCGGCGACAGGCAGCGCGCGGCCCAGCCTTCCATCGAGCCGTAGCCGGTGGCGTACACCACCAGGTCGGCTGGCAGTTCACTGCCGTCGTCCAACACCACGCCGCGCGGCGTGAGCCGCTGCACCTGCACGCCGCTCCTGAGGTTGACAGACCCGTTGATCACCAGTTCCGAGCCACCGACGTCGATGTAGTAGCCCGAGCCACGGCGCAGGTACAGCAGGCTCAGGCCCGAGCCGTCTTCACCGAAGTTCAGCCGGAATCCGGCCCGGCGCAGGCGCTGGTAGAAGTCTGCGTCGCGTTGCGCGTTGGCCAGCCAGAGCAGCTTGTGCGCCTCGGTCAGCACCCGGTAGGGCGTGGATGCCAGCAGCAGGTCGGCGCGTTCGGTGGTGATGCCGTTGCGAAGCGCCTGCTCGGAGAACAACCGGCCCCAGCCGTGCTCCTGCAGCGTGTCGCTGCGCGCCACCATGGTCGACGAACGCTGCACCATCGTCACCTCGGCCTCGTTCTCCCACAGGCTGACGCAGATGTCGTGCGCCGAGTTGTTGGCGCCGATCACCACGCAGCGTTTGCCGCGCCAGGCGGCACCGTCGGTGAACGCGCTGGAATGCATTTGCGCGCCTTCGAATCTGTCGGCACCCGGAAACCGCGGCAGTTGCGGCAGGCCGGACATGCCGGTGGCCAATACCAGTTGCGTCGGACGCAGGGTGTGTGACGCGCCGTCCCGGCGCACCTGCACCGTCCACTCACCCGCGCCGTCGTTGGCGGCCGGGTCGTGGCTGGCAGCCAGGCATTGCGTGCCGCTCCAGAACGCCAGCTCCATCACCTTGACATACATCTCCAGCCAGTCGCCCATTTTGTCTTTCGGTGTGAACACCGGCCAGTGGTCGGGAAAGGGCAGGTAGGGCAGGTGGTCGTACCAGACCGGGTCGTGCAGGCACAGCGTCTTGTAGCGCCGGCGCCAGGCATCGCCGGGGCGGTCCAGTCGGTCGATCACGAGTGCGGGCACGCCCAGGCGCTTGAGCCGTGCCGCCAGGCCGATGCCGCCTTGCCCGCCCCCGACGATCAGGCACCAGGGTTGCCGGGTGATGCCCAGTGTGGCGGCCTCCGCGGCGCGTTCCTCGGCCCAGGTGCGTCGGCCGCGCAGCGCCACATGCTCCACACCGCGCGCCCGGCGCGTACCCGCCGGCTCCTCGAAGCCTTTGAGCTCCTGCAGAGTGGTCAGCAGCGTGCTGGCCCTGCCCTCGCGCAGGCGCACGATGCCGCGCCCGCGGCCGAGTGCAGTGTCAAAGGACAACCAGGCCTCGACCGTCCCGTCGGCGTCGGTCGGCTCGCCATCCAGCACCCAGTTGGAGGGCCCGGTGTGGACCAGTGCGACGTCCAGCATCGCGGCGATTGCGGCGCGGCCCTCCAGCGTGCGGATGGTCCAGGTGAAGGCCACCAGATCGCGCCAGAATCCGTCGGGATGGAACAACGCTGCGGCGCCTCCGCTGTCGCCGGCCGACAGGCACCCGGACAGGGCGCTCAGCCAGTCCAGTGCCCGTCGGGTGGGGCCGGTGGACGGGTCGTGGAGCGGGCGTTTCGGTGGCTTCGGTGGCATCACGTCATCGCACGATGGACATCGGGGCTCGCGCATCGGGCGGCGGTGGGTGCCGACGCCTGCAACAGGCTGCTCGCGGGATAGAGCACGAACAACAGGACGCCCCGGCGGGCACGATGGACCGGGCCACTACAGCCAGCTGGACCGCACGTGGCCCACCAACAGGAACAGGGAAGTGGTCACCAGCACCGTGAACGTCATGGCCATTGCGGCAATGCGAAAGTTGAAGTTCTCGTTGGTCCGGCTGACACCGTAGGCATGGGCCAACCGGCCGGTCACCAGGCATAGTCCCAGCGCGTGGACAAGCAGTGGCCAGCCTCCCTGTGCCTCGACCAGGTACAACAGCAGCAAGCTGAGCGGAACGTACTCGGCAAAATTCGAATGCACCCGCATGGCCCGGAGCATCTGGGTGTTGCCGGCGTCCCCGATGCCGATCTTCAGGCGGTGCCGCAGCCGCAGCGTGCGCACGCTGAGCGTGACAAACAGCAGGGCGAGGATCGACGCGTACAGGGGCAGTATCTTCATCGGTTTTGTCCGTCGTGCTGCGCGCGGTCGTTGCGCCCGCCGCGGTTCAGCAATGGGGATTGCCAATATTGTGCCCGTGGGATGCGGTCCGTGTGCGCGCCCGGCCGCGCCAGCAGCCGGTATCCGGGCCTGCGTGACGTGGAAACGCTGTTCACCAAGCGGCGCCTGCCGGGCCGCACGGTGGCTTGGCTGGCCCCATTCGCGCAGCAGTCGCAGGAAGGTCGGCCTGCGCGGGCGACCGCCACACGCGGCTTCAGCCGAACGCGCGTCGCGCGTGGATGCCCAGCCCCTGGGCCACACTGGAAAAGCGATTGCCGCGCACCACCTGCGCTTGAGGGAAACACGCCGCGATGCGATCAGCCAGCGGCCGCAAACCGGTCGAGCCGCCAGTGAAATACAGGGCGCCAACCTGTGCGCGCGGGATGCCGGCCTGGACCAGCGTCTCGTGCGCCGCGCCGACGATCTGCTCGACATCGGAGTTGATGGCCGCGATAGCGTCGGCCTCCTGCACCAGCACCTCCAGGCCTGCAGCGATCCGTGACAGGTCGATGCGGGTGCTGCCGCCTTCGGCGACCGCGATCTTGGCCGCCTCGGCCTGGCCGATCAGCGCATGGCCCAGCCGGTGCTGCACCACGTGCATCAGGCGGGCGTGCTGTTGCAGGTCGGCATAGAAACTCCGCATCTGCTGGAGCTCCGCCACCCGGCCCGGCGCATACACGGTGTTGATCAGGTGCCAGGTCGCGAGGTCGAAATACACCTTGCTCGGCACTTCGCGCCCGGTCGGTCCGACACCCCGGTAACCGCAGGCGGGCAAGATATGCGCCAGTTCGATGTGGCGGTCGAAGTCGGTGCCGGCCACATGCACGCCGTGGTTGGCCAGGATGTCGGCGCGCCGGTCCACCCGCAGGCGCTGCTGCGGGCCGACCCGCACCAGCGAAAAGTCGGAGGTGCCGCCGCCGATGTCGGCCACCAGCACCACCTGTTCGCGGTCGATGGTGGTCTCGAAATCCAGCGCGGCGGCGATCGGCTCGAACTGGAAGCTGATGTCGGTGAAACCGACGTTGTGCGCCGCCTGGGCCAGCGCCCCCTGCGCCGCGGCGTCGCGCTCGGGGTCGTCGTCGACGAAGAACACCGGGCGCCCCAGCACCACGTGGGTCAGTGCGTGGCCGGCCGCTCGCTCCGCCGTGACCTTGAGGTGGCGCAGGTAAGCGCCGACCACGTCGAGGTAACGCACCGAGCGAGCGCCGCCGACGTCGGTGGCCTGGTCGGCCAGCGTAGAGCCCAGGATGCTCTTCATCGAGCGCATCAGGCGGCCCTCGATGCCTTCGACATAGGCGCTGATCGCGGCACGCCCGAAATGCAGCTGCGGCTCTTCGTAGGCAGCCAGCCCCTCGACGGCGTAGAACACGGCGGTCGGCATCGTGGGCTGGCCGTTTTCCAGCTCCACCAGACGCACGCCCCCGGCCTTGTGCGGCAACGCAATGGCCGAGTTGGAGGTGCCGAAATCGATCGCGCAGGCAGCGGGCATGTGGAGGTGGGGAGCGCGGCTGGCGCAGGCATGGCGGGCCGGGATGGTGCGGGGAAAGAGCGCGATTCTAGTGCAGCGCAGATGGGATACTTCCAGCGGCATGCCACCCGCACCCATCCCCGCCACCAAGCTGTCGTACCCATGACGCGACAGGCCGTACCCGCCTTGCGCATCGCCATCGGCCTGTCGCTCGGTGCGGCGCTGTCGCTGGGCCTGGCCCGTTTTGCATACGGCCTGTTGCTGCCACCGATGCGCGCCGACCTCGGCTGGTCGTATGCACTGGCGGGCGCCATGAACACCAGCAACGCGGTGGGCTACCTGCTGGGCGCGCTGGCCACGCCGGCGCTGCTACGCAGGTTCACGCCGGGCGCGGTGCTGATAGCGGGCAGTGTGCTGGCCAGCGTGCTGATGGTTTTGAGCGGCTTGTTCACCGACACCACCATCTGGCTGGCCCAGCGTCTGGCTGTCGGTATCGCCAGTGCCATGGTGTTCGCCACCGGCGGCTTGATGGCGGCGCGACTCGGCGCCACCGACCCGGCGCGCGGCGGATTGTTGATCGGGGTGTATTACGGCGGCACGGGTCTGGGCATCACACTGTCGGCCCTGGTGGTGCCGGTCGTGCTGCAGCTGGCCGGCGGTCAGCCGCATGCCTGGGCCTGGGGCTGGGCGGCGCTGGCGCTGCTGTGTA